>JAHEAD010000005.1 GCA_019721075.1 Candidatus Sysuiplasma jiujiangense | reverse complement strand
CGCTGGTCATGTGAAGAGACTCCTGCATACAAGGCAACACCACCTTCATTCTTCGGAGTGGGATAGACGGGAATGGTTCCAGTTGGCATCTGTTCAGACATTACGGGCAATTGCCCTGCACGGAACCAACGATAGGCCGTCTTGTAATCTATGCTTTGTTCCCGCGCCCAATCCGCCAACTTCATTTGACCCTACATAAGCACATATGGTATTGAAGTTTCCTGCTGCTAATTACCCCCTTTCTTTATTCGTTGTATCTAAGTGGCTTTTTAAGTGGTTTCCAACAATGCGCATGACTAAAAAATATCCAGCGCAACCACTCTGGCCATTGAGCCGCTAGCTCCCTTTAACTTGAGTGGTAGTGCCACGATTAGATATTTTTTCCCCTCTACCAGTGAATCGAGGTTGGCAAGATCCTCGATGAAGCAGAAGTCCCTGGTAAGCAATGCCTTGTGAACTTCGAAATCTCTGTGGACATAGGGATCTATTCCAAGTGTGTCAATTCCAATGAGTTTAATTTTGTGTTCTATGAGGAAATCCGTGGTGTCCATCCCGAGTCCGGGGAAATCCATAAGAAACTCCTTTGTAAAAGCTCTCTTCTTGCTCCAGCCCGTATTCAGAAGAATGATCTTTCCGTCAAATTCCCTTTTCCATTTCGATTTGAGTTCCTGAAGGCCGATCTCCTTTTTTTCGTTAGCCTTTACCTGTAAACAGATGCCTTCTGCGACAAGTGTTTTCAATTCTATTTGATCTACTGTTCTCCCGTTTTCATCAAAATGGTATGGAGCGTCTATATGGGTTCCGGTATGTGTTCCTGCTGAAATAGTTTCAAAATTGTATCCGTCTCTGCTCACTATTCCAATCGGATTGATGTTCGGCAGAGGAGCTGTGACCCAGACTGGCATATATGTCCTGACTTCAGCAGTAAGGTCTATGATGTTCTTGACATCCATGTGGACTGATAATTTGTGTCAATATAATAATTTTACTTTGATTTAACACAATTTCTTCCAAAAGTTGTCCTCTCTGTCTGCTGTTTGTCTGGAATGTCTTCAGTCTGTTCAAATCTGTTCCTTCAGATAGCAAAATTCTGACTTGTCATGGAGACAGAAGACATGATACAAGTTCAGTTAGTAAACAGTTTAAAGAAACACTGGCATGCAAACACCATGAAAAATATAAGCGGAAAGATCGCGGTTGTTGCCGCAGGAAGTTCAGGTATCGGGAAAGGAATAGCCCGCGTTCTGAGCAAAGAAGGCTGCAGAGTAATTATTTTTTCGAGAGATTCTGTTAAATTGAGTGATGCTGCGGTTGAGATCGAGAATGAGACAAAAAATCAGGTATCATATTGCAAGGCAGATCTCCGTGACAGAAGGGATTTGGAGAGGCTGATGGATTTTGTGCACGAGAGCCTCGGTAAAATAGATTTTCTGATAATGAACTACGGCGACCCTAAACTCGCTCCTTTTGAGGATCTCACAGACGCCGACTGGGATGAAAACATTGCAATGTTTCTGAGGTCCACAATTTACCTCACAAAAGCTTCATTAAAGGACATGAGGGAAAGAGGAGGGAGGATTGTCTTTGTGACTTCAATGACGACGAAAATGGGCATCGAAAATTTCTCGATTTCTGGATCTTTGAGATCTGCGCTGGTGAATCTGGCTAAAGTTGTTTCACTTGAAAAAGCCTCCATGGGTATCACAGTCAACAGCATTTCGCAGGGATACGTCCTCACTGACAGGGTGAGGAATATTGCCAGAAGCCGGAGTGAAGAGGGAGGAATAACCTATGAAGAAGCGCTCAATGGCATAATGCGGTCTATACCTGTCAAAAGGTTTGCCGCACCGGAGGAGATAGGATCGCTCGTTGCATATCTCTGTTCGGATGATGCGTCCTACATAACAGGCACGAACATACAGATCGATGGGGGATATGTGCGATTCCCGTTCTGATTCATGCCTGTATACATTTGCTCCCTTCAGCGCGTGATGATAAGCGGCTGATAGAATGAATTGGGCGAGTAGAAATTCGATCAGCATTCTAAATGAACCGCGTTGGTCAGACCTGAGAAAATGTAAAATATTGACATGGTATTACCTAGAAGAATGAACCTCAAGAGACAGCACTGGGATTCCGTTAAGAAGGAGCACGTGAGCGATCTTATCGAGCGCCAGATGGTTTATGGCGAGAAGGCGATGGTTGCCAAACTTTTGCTCAAAAAAGGATGCGTAGTCCCGGCACATCATCATGAGAATGAACAGATAACATGGATAATGAAAGGAGCTCTCGAATTCGAAATAGATGGAGAAAAATTCATATTAAAAGAAGGGGAAACACTTGTTATCCCGCCAAATAGCGTACACAAGGCGGTAGCTGTTGAGGATACAATAGACGTCGACATATTCAGCCCCCCGAGGCAGGATTGGATTTCAGGTACGGACAGTTATCTGAGATCCGGTTCAAAGGTTGGTATAAAATAGGCGGCTAATTCGCAACTGTTGTTTTTACGGTACTCTCAATGGAATGCGTAATGGCATAGAGCGCAGGGCATTTAGGTCTGGATGCTTCAACTATTGCTCTTATGTCGGTATCCGCTTCTACTTCTATCTCCAGCTTATTGATCAGCGGAAAGTCGTACGCTGTCAGGACCGGACCGATGTCGTAAGTGAGTTTTCCTGTAAGACGGAGTCTCTTGAGTTTTATATTTTCAATGGCACACTGGATCGCGAGGGTATTGGCAAAACAGGAAACGACGCCGAAGAGGAGATAGCTCAGCGGGGTTGTATAAACTCCTCTCCCGCCCAGCACCGATGGTTCATCAACGCCGACAATGAACGAGGCCGACTCGGATTTTAGTTCGCCCGTAAACATTGGACTGCCATCGAACCTGAATTCACCCTGTAATGTCTTCTCGACCGGAAAATGGCCCCCGCCCAGGTTCGATCTATCTTTAGTGCGTTCTATGAGTTTGAGATTGACATTATTAACAATGCTTTCTGTTGTATCCGTTCCTTCTTTCATATGGAGTCCTCCTTCATGTCTTGAAATTCGGTTTCGACTATTTAACAGAAATGTGAGATAGGCGAATCTTCACGGTGCCCTAATGAAAGCTGCTTCAGATTAACAGTGAAAGCGCGCGTAACATCCTCTGACAGCATTCAGCCATTTCTATGAAAGCCGGAATGAATGACAGCTTTATCGATTTGAACCCCGGCGTTAAATTACTATTTTATCGAAATGTAATTGAAGATTATCGAGCCTGGCAACTTTCCAATTTGCGCCTGCTGTCGAAGTTAAAACGAATTCCAAAAACAGAAGAGTGATTTGAATGGAACGGATTCTTTACTCAGGCTCAAACAGGCAAAAAACTGGCATCAGGTACGATATGAGTCGAATCGATTTCAAAAACTCAGAAGGAAGCAGTCTGTATTATCCCATGTGCGAAATATATATAAATCAAGAGACAGCTTACGTGTCATGCCGTTTTGTCCTGCGTGCGGAAAACCTGTTGGTGACAGCGATACATTCTGTAACTCATGTGGAAAAGCTCTGAACAAGAGCGACAGGCAGGGGCTGACATCCGCAGCAATTAACGTCTCGACTTCTGCTCCTCCTGCTGTCATATCCCAGACAGCTTCGTCCCAGGGAGCAGCCGCACAAGTTAAATACTGCCAGGTTTGCGGGCATCTGAATCCTGCGGGTGTTATGTACTGCCAGCAATGCGGCTCAAACCAATTCGGACCGAATCCACCTGCACGGATTCAGAGACCGACTGGAGTAACGATAATTGGCATAGTCCAGATAATCTTTGCAATTGTCGATTTTTTTATAACTCTGTTTGTAGCTACCTTCATTTCGCTGTTTGCTCCGGGAATCGTCATTCTGTTGTTAGCCATCTCATTGCTTCCACTGTTCTTTGCCATCGCTTTCCTAACCGGAAGGAATTGGGGAAGGATTTTAATGATGATAGGCGCCGTGCTGGAACTGTTCGTCATACCTGTTGGAACAATAATAGGCATTGTTTTGCTCTACTACCTGACAAGACCTAGGGTAGTTGCCTATTTTAAACAGCCAAGATAGGCCGGCATAAATAACCACGGAATAACACGAGGACCGATTGAGAAGTACCATGTGACTGAAAACAACCTACCGTTGGAGCAATCGGCGTATTATGTACAACAACAGCCGGTTTGCAACCTCTTCCCTTCCACCAGCTATGGCAATTACGACTTCCCCGGCAATCGGCAGGAACAAGGGAAAATAAGGGTAACAGCAGACTTGAGAATGGGCCCAGTCGGATTTGAACCGACGACCATCTGGTTATGAGCCAGACGCTCCGCCAGACTAAGCTATGGGCCCTCCCAAGCGTCATTATAATGTGATGTAAATACCTTTTGTCTGCGCTTCTGCGGCAAAGGAAATGAGTGCAATCGTATTTATTGCATCGGGCCCTCTTTATTTTTCGACCTGATACCGTCAAACTGTTTCCTTAGGTGAGCTATGTAACGCAGCGCTTCATCGTATTTTCCCTCGTTGTACGCTGCGCTTGCCTGTTTAAGCAGAGCAATCATCTCCCCGACCTGAAAACCGCTTATCTTTGCGTCAATAATATCATTCTTGGCCCTGCTCATCTCATTGGAGAGTTTCGATGGAATTGTACGCATAAGAGACTCCCTGGACTGCTTTGCAAGAATGAGCGCGGAACTCCAATCCCCTGTTGCAAGCTGTTTTTTCGCTTCACTGAATATCATCCTTGAGCCGTCGTAGTCCAGACCGATGTCGTCCGCACAGTTTAGAAGCAGCTCGAGATCGTCGCACATTTCCTGTGCCTCGCCATACTGGGATGCTTTGGTTGAAAGTTCAGACTGGAACTGGACGACAATCGACTGTGCTTCATCATATTTACCGGCTTTCGATAGAGAGGATACGTCCCTGACTTTTGATTCCAGGAATTTCTTTCTTTCCTGGCCGAAATTTTCGATTTCAAGCTGCTTCCTCATTATTTCCATCTTTTCGCTGAAATAACCCTGCACGGATTCCTCCAGGGACGTTTTGGCGAGTTTGATGAATTTTTCAGCGTCCTGATGCTGACCCTTCTGAAGATAGTCAAGCGACCTGTCAAGATACTGTTTGCCGTCTGTTATATCCGCATTGACATCTCCGGCGAATTTCAGAACGGATCTTATATTCTGAACCATCGATCTCATAGCCGAATTGTCAAATTCTGTTGCGGTCCGGACAGCCGGAGGGGGGAGGTATTGCTCCTCTTTGGCAGAGCCTGGCGAATGCTGGGCGGTTGAAGATCCAGGCGCATCGGAAACGATACCGGTTTCGTCCTGTTTCCTGCCCCGTTTGATGAATGTAAACAGCCCCTTCCGTCTGCTTCCCTTGTCGCCTGTCAAATCACTTGTCTGATTTGACTGAGTGACCCTGTTTTCCATTGACGGCGTATGAACCTGAGCCTGCTGAGTGGGCGTGGCTTTAGAAATTGCCTGCTGACTGACTTCAGCGCTTTCGGCTGCCTGAATATTTTCTTTATGCCCAAAGGCCTGCTCTACTTCTCCAATTACATCTTCAGCTTTCATCGGTTCCTTTTCCAGCTTGAATTCTGAAAGATCCGGCGCAGTGACAGGTTCAATTGCCGGCACAGAGTTCACGCTTACGGGCACTTCGCCGGCCGCGCCGGCATCCTCCTCACTCAGAAATTCTACACCACAGGAAGGGCATTTATTTGCATTAGAGGGAACTTCAGCATTGCATACAGGGCACTGAAATATCACTTCTTCTGATGATGAAGGTGCCTCCTCCCTGGTAAACTCGACGCCGCATTTGGGACATTTTGTTGACTGCTCAAGCAGCTCGTTTCCGCATTCCGGGCACACGTACACTGCTGCTCCATTGTTTCTGAGCAGCATGAGATCTGCACCGCATACATCGCAGTTCTGCGCTCCAGGGCTTATCTTTGAATCACAGACGGGACAAATATCATCCGGACCTGTCATTGGGCTAATCCTCAGTCCATACAATTTTGCCCTAAGGCACATATACTTTTTGTATCGAATTTCTCTACGAGTAATTAATAGAATGTATCAGCCGCCAACCTGCGACATTGCTTCGAGCGTTACGCTGCTTGTCTTTCCTACTCCCAGATGGTGTTTTTCAGGTTTCGCCCGAATACACTGCTTTATCACAGCCGCAACTTCTCCAGTTCCACCGCCATTTCGTATCACGGAGAGAAGATCGAACATATCGTCTCCGAATAAACACATGCGCAATTTCCCCTTCGATGTAATCCTCACCCTGTTGCATCTTTCACAGAAATTGCCGCTGAGCGGCGTTATGAAACCGATAGGGCTTTGGAATCCATCGACGCCGTAATACACCGCAGGGCCCTGTCCACCTGATTTTTCACCCGAATACAGACTGAATTTCTTTTCCAGAAGCGCCTTTGCCCTGAATGCAGGAAAGAACAGCTCAGGCTGAAATTCAACATTGCTCGAAAGAGGCATCATCTCAATGAAACGTATTGGAAAAGAGTTCTCGAGCGCAAACCGCGCAAGCTCGATGAGCTCGCCGTCGTTCACTCCTTTCATGAGCACAGTGTTTATTTTAACCGGATTCATACCGGCGGCTGCCGCTCTTTTGATTCCCGCAAGAACCCGTTTTACGTCTCCGCCACGCGTAACCTCCCTGAATTTCTCAGGATTCAGAGAATCCAGGCTCACGTTGGCCCTTGTCACCCCGGAAGATGCGAGATCATCCGCCCTGTCCAGCAGGAAGATGCCGTTGGTGGATATAGGTATATCTTCGACCCCAGGTGCTGCAGAGATGTTTGACGCTATTTCCGCAACGTCGGGTCTTGTAAGAGGCTCCCCTCCGGTAATCCTTACTGTCCTTGTACCAAGAGAGGACGCTGCCCTCACTATGATGCCTATCTCTTCCGGGCTCATAAGCTCCGTTCTTCTGGTAAAGTGCATTCCCGATGCAGGCATGCAATAGACACATTTCAGATTGCAGCTGTCGGCAATTGAAACTCTGAGATAGCTGATACGTCTTCCCAGCCCGTCTACCAGAACCGTCACGGTGTCTAAATCCACTAGCTATAACAAATAGTTGTTCATCGGATTTTGTGGAATTACCGGCCCGGATGCGTTCTTTCGTAGAAACCCACAACGTCCCATTCCTCCTCCCTGGGCGTACCTTTCCTCTTTACCACAACACCCATTTCTGAAGCGAGATCCAGCATGAGTTCCTTAATCTCCGGTCTTCCCTCAAATTTGTCGACTTTGACCTCGTTTTCCTTTATGCGACCCTTGAATGCGCCCACAAGTTCCGGACCAGCGAATACTAGATTCGCGGAGGTCAGCCCGAACATTCTTTTCGAATCATCGGCAAAGAGCAGAGAGAGCCTGTCGTCCATTGTCGAGATGAAGCGTCTTGAGAAACGGGCTCTTCTCAGCTGTTTCAGATCTTCAGCGAGAATCCAGTACAGGGAGTCGCTTCCCTTCTCCAGGTAACCTTTGATGAGTTTTCCCTCTGATTCCATCTGGAAAAGCATGTCACGCAGCTGTTTCATGTTCAGTTCCGATTTTACCATTCTCGAAAGCTGCTCTGCAGTCAAGGCGCCAAACTGTCTGAACAGCTGTTCCATAATGCATCTGAGGCTTTCAGTGCGGGTCATGTTGTTCTCCGGTATTGCCACATACTGCCTGTTTCCGTCAAGCGCAATCATCGACTTCCTGAAAAGCGTTCTGATGGCCACCTGCGTTGAACTCTTTGACATGTTCGAGTACTGCATTACCTGTTTTTTGCCTGCAGGGCCAAATTCCTTGATTATATCAAGCACATGATTTTCCACCTTGCTAAGTTTCTTTGCCTTCGCTGCTCTGCATACGGACGCCCAGTGCTGGTTCGTATAGGCCGAGTGCTCAGGCATTATCTCGGCAAACAACAGTCGCTTGTCCCTGAGTTCGTACTCAAGAGAGAGAATTCTCTTTATCCTTAGCACTGCCTCATAGTTGCTTCTCAAACCCATCAGAAAGCCGATAGCTTCGCTTATTTCAGAAAACTGCTGCTCGATATGCTGTCTCTGAAGTGTGAAAGAAATGATCCTCTTTCTGTCGAATGACTGATCTGTAATGTTTCCGAGGACAAGCATTTCGTTAACCTTCTTAAAATTCGAACCCGTAAACAGCTCGGATAGGTTTACATCCAGCTCTTCGATGGGTTCTGAATTGAATTCCCTTATTCGGAGGACATCCAGGCCGAATTGGGAATACAGTTTATTCAAACGGGTCAGTGCCGATACCGCCGAAGGGACTTCTCCTTCCGAAGACATGTTTAGCTGCCTTACCTCAACGCAGCTTGCCATAACCCATATTTCGGCCATTCCTGCGACTCTCCCCCTGTTGACTATAGGGTAGAACCATCCTTCGCCGTACTTGGATGCGACCTCGGCCCAGAGAGGCTGTACATACGGGTCGAGCATCGAAAGAATATAACCGTGCTCTTCCATCGGTCCGGCCTCTTCTATCAGGCCAAGTTCCTCAGGCATCACGTACATCTGATTTGAAGCATCTCCGACGACTATCCTTATGGCGCCCGCCTTTTCTGCGGCGCCATCAATGTCCATTTCCCAGAATCCAGTCTGTGACCTGATTTCGCCTGCTCTGATAGGACCCTGCCCTCTTATTATCCGTTCGACAATTTTTTGTCTGGCATCCGCGACTGTCGTATTGCACTCCAGATATGAGTAAACATTTCTTCCACTCCATTCTTCTCCCTCGACAAATACCCTCTTGAGCCAGAGCCCCCTGTCCAGCCTGTCTATGATCTCCCTTCCCCTCTCCCTGTTTATCTTCAGTTCCTGAATGATGGCAAGAGAAGTTGCCTTACCCATCTGCCTGAATTTTTCCAGAACCAGCATATCTTCCTCAGAAATGGAATCGTCACGATAGGCGCTCACGAACAGCGGTACATCGTTTTCATGTACGTATCTCACCCTCCCCTTGAGAAAACGGCCTGAAACTATCTTTTCCCGGCTTCTAAGCGTCTCCCACTCGGCACGGCTGAATGTGGGAACGCGGTTAAACACGTCGAGTATCATTCCCGCGGTGCAAAACTTGCTGAAATAATCTTCTATGGATGGCAGTGGCTGCATGCTCTTCCTGAAAAGGTACCTCTGGATCGTGGCAAAATCGTAAACTTTGATGCCCGTGTTCCTGAGCGCCAGGTAATCCCGCGTGAGCATGTATTGCTCGACCTCCTCAGCAACAAAATAACCTTTTGAAACGAGTCCCTCTGACACCAGCTCTTCGGCCTTTTGTATTATGGCGTTGCACCTGAACCTGTATGATAGTTCCTCGGAAGTCTGAGGACCGAAATATTCGAGCTGCCGTACCAGTACTTTTTCCAGGCTCCTTTCAACGTCTGCCTGGGAAGGATGGTTTCTAATCCAAATCCAGCCGTCATGACTGTCCATTTTCAGGCGTTTTGCCAGAAAGAGGCTTTCAAGCCTGTGCATCAACTCGTTTATTTCGTTATTCGGCAGCGAGAGTTTTTTTGACAATTCTTTGACACTGAGACCTTTGCTTGAGAGCACTTCGGTCGCAGAGCTCTCATCAGGCAACAGATCGCGTTTTTTGCAGAGTGATGAAAATTCATCCTCTTCGTCGGAGGGTATGAAGTAAATGTCGTCAAGCCATATCGTTGACAGCTGTCCCTTTTCCAGAAGCGAGAGTGCCCATTCTCTTACGACATCATGCGATTTTTCAGTAAACAGATGTATGTTTGTACCCCGCTCCTTCAGCATAATCAGCGGTCCGACAGTTCTCAGCAGTTGAGGGAGTTGCTCCATTTCATCTATTCGTGGCCATTTTGACTGGAAGTACTTTTCGACGACATCGCTCTCGAACTCATACGCCCTCTGATCTTTCCCCATTACCCGGGACAGAACCTTTCTGTGCAGTTCTCTGAGCATTGAGCTCTTGTCTTCCATGAGTATGACATCGGCAATTCCAGAAAGGAGTATACTGTGTGAAAATGGCGATGGGGTGTCTGTATAGCCGAAAACGTGGATGTTCCTCTTTCCTTCTTCTATGTCTCTCAATATGGCGGAAGCATGCTCGATATCCATTACGTCATTGAGGATCTCGTTATATGTCTCCCTCACAACAGGAAAATCCTTTATTTCACCGAGCTGGTCCAGGAGTGTGCTTGATCTGAGCTGCTGTCTGGAGACAGACAGTTCCTTGCCCCTATAATTGCGAAGTATCATGAAGCTTCTGGCGGCGACCTGCCTGAATCTCTGCTTGAATAATTCGGAATCCTTAAGGCTTGACAGCAGGACAGCAGTCAGATCTCTGGAATGAAGCAGAGAATGAACGTTCCTGAGCGGTATCTCCTTTGGAACACTAATCAGGAAATTGTCGTCAGAAACTGAAACGCTCGTATTGCACTTATATTTCTGTGAAATAGCGTTTGCGAAACCCCTAGCGAGAGCGTCATTCGTCCTCCGTCCGAATGGAAAATGGTAGATTATCGCCCTCTTGCCGCTATCACTGTGAATAACCCCCTCGATGACAAGATCCGTGTTTGTGGGAATGACCGGAATAGTGGCCTTCTGTTCCCTAAGGTAATTGATAATGCTCCTCGCCGACCAGCTGTCAACACTGTAATTTCCCGTTATGTATTCAATCAACTCCGTGTCGGATTTATCAAGCATACTTTCCATTTCGGCCCTGAACCGTCCGACATCTTCTGAAAGATCAAAGCTTCTGGGAAGCATTTCACCTGTCCATGACGGAACCGTCGGTTTCCTTCCCTTGGCGTCCTTTACGAGAACGGTCATTCCTCTTGCCCGGATATATTCGTAGCTCCTTCCTCCAAGAACAAAAATATCCTTTGAAGAAAGACGTTCGACGAATTTGTCGGAAAGCTGCCCCAGAGGAACACCTCTTTCACTGACAACATCATATGATGATTCTTCCGCTATAGTTCCGAGATTCAGGAAATATATCATCCGGGCGCTTTTTTTCTTCCCGAACACACCTTCCGATTCGTCCAGCCATATCTTCGAATAGACATTCTCAAACTCACCCTTGCTTCCAAGGTACCTGAGCACCGAAAGGAAATCCTTCTTGGGCAGATTTCTGTAACAATACGAGCGTTTCACAAGGGCGTAGGCATCATCGATGGACCACTTCTTTTCAAGCGACATGCCGACTATTGTCTGTGCCAGCACATCAAGGCTGTTCTCCGGTATGTCGACCCTGTCTATTCTGTTCAGCATCGCTGAGCGGGTAAGCACAGCGCACTCAACCAGATCATCGGTATCGAAGACTAGCAGTCTGCCGGTGGACATCCTGCCGATTGAGTGACCGCTCCTCCCTATCCTTTGCAGGCCTTTGGCGACGGATTTCGGAGAACCTATCTGACAGACAAGATCTATTGAACCTATGTCAATACCGAGCTCCAGCGAGGTTGAACTGATGACACACTTCAGCTGTCCTGATTTCAGCTGATCTTCGACATCTTTTCTGGTGACCTTGCTAAGACTCCCGTGATGGGCTTCAATGCCTACGAGACCCCTTTCCTTGAGCTTATATGCCACTGATTCAGTCGCGCTTCTCGTATTTGTGAAGACAAGAGTGGTCGTATGCTTCTCGATCAGATTCACGAGTTCATCATACATTTTTGCATTGGCAATGTCAGCCTGCACAGCGTTTAGGTCCCTGACCGGACAGATAACACCCAGATCGAGAGATTTTTGGGCTTTTATCTCTACAATCTTAACCGGTCTTGGTCTGCCTGCCATGTCTGTGCCTCCAAGAAATGCAGCCATTTCGACTATGGGCGCCATGGTTGCAGAGAGACCGATTCTCACAAAATCATCTTCGCAGTAATCAGCAAGTCTTTCAAGAGTCAGACTGAGAAATTCGCCTCGTTTCGAGTCGCATATTTCATGGAGCTCATCAAGCACTACCCAGCCGGTACGGTTGAATTTGGTTCTGAAAACAGGAGAGGAAAGCGTAAGCGCAAGTGATTCGGGTGTTGTGATGAAAATATGAGGTGGCTTTCTGACCATCTTCTGCCGCTCGTATGAGGATGTGTCTCCAGAACGGACTGCAACCCTGATTTTTGGAGCATCAATTCCCATTTCGGAGGCGAGGGCTGTAAGCTCCTGAAGAGGCTGATTCAGATTCTTGTTGATGTCGTTTGCCAATGCGCGAAGTGGCGACACATAAACTGCGTACACCCTATCCTCAAGTTTGCCCTGGGATTGTATGTTGAGGAGTTCGTTGATTATCGAGAGGAAGGCAGTCATCGTTTTTCCAGAGCCTGTCGGAGACGAGACCACTATATTCTCTTTTGAATGTATCAGGGGCACTGCATAGGATTGAGGTTCAGTGAGTTCTGAGAATTTTGAGCTGAACCATCTCTGAATCAGGGGGTTCATAAGTGAAAGAACTTCAGCCATTGTGTACTGTTTTTCTATACGTTCGTATGCTTTTGGCATTGATAAAATCGTTGTTAATACTCATTAAGATTAATAACACTTTTGCCGCGGTCCGCCGCATTTCTTGCGGCCTACACCTGTGAGAACGGTTTTCATCCGGGAGCCTATACATCCGCCACATCTCCACCGCAGGTGAATAATGCATTCCTCCCGCGTCAAGTAATACATTGCGTGGCGCAACCAAGCAACTATGGCCATTTCAGATAGACAAAGGATGAAAGGTGCTTTCAGACACTGTGCCGCAGCTTCTTGAATACGACCGCAGGCACGCTGCACTGCTTTTGTATCGGAAGAGCGACGAATGCCCTACAATCTTCTGGCACATAATCGATTTCCGCAGGGACAGGGGCCACGTCTGGGAGCGATGACTGCACATCATCCACGCTTTCAGATCCCATGCTTGGATGAATTTGCTCGACCAGACAGGTCCAACAGCGGTTCTGTACCATAATACCCGATTCTAGCCCCTGATGGCGTTGGATACCAAGCGGACATTCCGTTCGCAGGAGCATGACATATTGTAGCCTGTGTGCGTTCAGTTCAGACGCGATCAGTGCGCATCACCACCTTCCACAAACGGCCGATAATGCACACGAACCAAATATTCCGTGCCGTTGAAGATGCACGCCAGCATATGTTTTTCGCATAACCAATGTTTGCCGGAGGGGGTTACGCACTGTGCATCTGCGCAAACGGGCATCGCCCGAAAAATCTGAGCCGCTGAATAAGATTACATTTAATGCCATCCATTTGCATAACGCGGATGACAACAAGGTGAAATATGAGCAAAATAAAAATTGGCCTCCTTCAGATAAGCGAGACAAAGATCGCGGCCGCACTGCCGGAAATTGAGAATGCACTGAAAAATGAGACCGATTTACTCGTACTTCCAGAGAAATGGATGCCCATAAAGGAGGAGAACATAATCAAGGACGACAGACATGAATTTCTGGATGAAATTTCATCTCTTTCCAGGGACTACAGCTCCGTCGTCCTTACGGGAGCTCTCTTCGAGTCATTCGCCGGAGAGATGTTCATAACGTGCTATGCCTTTGGTCCAGACGGCGAGATGCTCGCAAAGCAGAGAAAACTTCATTTGTTCGAAGCTGAAGCGCAGTCATTCAAACCAGGATACGAAGTCAACTATTTTGACTACAGGAATTCCAGAATTGGCATTGCAATATGCTACGATATCGACTTCCCGGAAACTGTAAGGAAGTTCGCACTTTCGGATTGTGACATGCTAGCAGTGCCGTCCAAGATACAGAAAGAAGGAATCGAACCCTGGAACATTTACGTTCAGGCCAGGGTTCTGGAAAACAGAATGCCAATAGCGTTTGCAAACTTCAAAGATGGCGGACATTTTGACGGACGGAGTGCCCTGGTAGAGATGGAAAGAAGAGAGGACAGGAATATCCTGTACACGAGGATTAGTGCGGTCGGCGAATGCGAGAAACTAGGCATATTCACTCTGGACACATCATTGTTCAGATCAGACCGGAAAAAGAGACTATCTGACAGAAACAGGACTGTTGATGCCCTTGCATGGGAGGAAGATTGAACGATATGAAACCAGAGCCAGAATGGGAGATGACATCTGAATCGAGAAAAATACCTCGCCTCTCCACCTATTCCATAGTTGCATTCGACAGAGAAACAAGGTCATACGGCGTTGCTGTCCAGTCTAAATTCATTGCTGTGGGTTCAGTTGTTCCATGGGCTTCTTCAGATGCCGGAGCCATTGCAACCCAGGCTTACGCCAATACATCCTATGGACCGAGTGCTCTGGATTTGTTCAGGAGAGGCTTAAGCGCCGAGAAGGTCCTCCAGAAGTTAATATCGAATGACAGACAGAAGGATGAAAGACAGGTTGGTTTAGTTGACAGGAATGGAGGAAGCGCCACATTCACAGGCAAAAAATGCATCGACTGGGCAGGCGGAATTTCCGGCGAAAGCTTCGCGGCACAAGGCAATATTCTCGTGAGTTCCAAAACAGTCGAATCAATGGCCGACTGGTTTCAGAACTCAGACAGCAATTTCCCCGAAAAATTGATCGGTTGCCTGAAGGCAGCCCAGAAAGCAGGTGGTGACAGAAGGGGAATGCAGTCTGCTGCCCTTCTGATAGTCAGGAAAGGGGGAGGTTATGCGGGATTTAATGACAGGTTCGTCGATATCAGGGTTGATGACAGCAGACAGCCGATTAATGAGCTTGAAAGGATATTCAGGTTATATGATCTGGTAATGCTGTCCAGGGAACGTCCTGAGGATTTTGTGAGGGTGACAGCATCGGTCCGTTCTGAAATTCAATCTCACCTCTCCCGTCTTCGTTACTACAGCGGCAAAACAGACGGGTTATCCAGTGCCGAATACAGAAAGGCATTCAGTGAATATATATCGATTAACAATTTTGAAAACAAATCTTCACCTAGAGGAAGAGTTTCAGCCAGACTGCTGGAATACATGGCAAAAGATAATAGGAAGAGGAAGTAAAATATGTCCACAATGAGCAAAAAAGAAGAAATTAAGGGAAGACTTGCGGATGTGGAGGCAATAGCTACTGACTATGACAGGACATTGACCGATCTTGGTCTCAATCTGCATCTGGACACTATCAGAGCAATAGACAGGGCTTCAGAGGCAGGGATTAAAATCATTATTGTTTCAGGGAGAGGCTTGCCATTCATGCTAAACATGAGTTCTCGATTCAGCAGGGTCGATGCAATGGTTGCAGAGAACGGGGCTGTTGTGGTTGAAGACGGATCGGTTGAGAAACTTTCTGAGACATTGGGAAAGAAAATTGCACGCAGACTGAAAGAAAAACATGTCCATTTCGTTATGGGCCAGGTGATATCATACATTCAGAAGGGGTACATGGATGAGGCAGAAACAGCCGTAAGTGAAATGTCCGATATTGCAAAACTGGTGAGAAACATCGATTCCGGAATGGTTCTTCCTTCCGATGTTGACAAAGATGTCGGTCTGCAGCATGCGCTCAACAAACTGGGAATAGACGCGGACAGGACTGTTGTTGTAGGTGACGGGGAAAATGATATTTCACTGTATCGCGCCCCCTTCCTGAAGACGGCTTTGAGTAATTCTGTTGAGGAAATAAGGAAGAGAGCCGACTTAACGGTAGACAGCCCCGGAGGGGAAGGGGTCAGTAAACTTGTTGAAACAATTCTTGAAAGCAGAAAGGTGTGAGCCAACACCTTTCACCATCATCCGTGACGGAAAGACAATGCCGGTTCCCGCACGGCGGTCTTGCCGAAATACTAAAAAAGTGACTGCTGCAGAAGACGGCAAAAAGATTTCAATAGCCTGACATCGCTCTTTCAAATATGGGAACAAGTTTTTTGATCGCGTTTTCAACATAGCACTGTTTTGCGGTTTCGTATCCCATAGTTCCCAATTCGGTGCCGTTTCCCTTTACTATAATATCTCTCATCCTTTCAGCCAGGTCCTCATAATCGCCTGAAGGAAACGTGTAACCGTTTATGCCATCCACTACGAGCTCGGATGAGCCGGCGCCTGTACTGACTATCACCGGCTTACGCATCCTCCAGGCTTCGACCGTAACAAGACCGAAACCCTCTGCTTTGGAAGGCAATATGACACAGTCGCATAGGGCATAGGCGGCACGCATAAGCTTATCTGGCATATGTCCTGCCAGTATCACTGACTGCTGCAGGTTGAATTCTGATATCAGCTTCATAATATTCTTTCGCCAGTTGCTGGCTTTAGATGAACCAAGACCACCAGTCGAACTGCCTGAAAAACTTCCGTTTCCAATAAGCAGAAGCTTTACATCAGGCAGTGATTCATGTAGCTTTTTCAATGCGCGTATGGCTACATCCTGTCCCTTGATCGGATCCATTCTTGCTACAACCAGGAAATACCTGTCATCTTCATTTAGGCCCGTCAGCTGAAGGAATTCGCTTATCTCCTGGGATGACGGCTCAAACCACTCCTTTTCATCGATATAGGGATAGACCTGATTGGCAATGCCGCGGTAGCCAGAACGAAAGAGTGCCTCAAGATCCCTCTTAGTGCTGACAATCAGGGCATCATATGCTTCCATATTCCTTATAACAAATTTTCGAATCCTGTCAGACACACTGTCGAAATTTGCAGGTATATGCCACCTGAAAACTGCGGGCGCAAACGGTCCGACAAAATTACCTATTTGCAGTTGCTGGAAATCATGAATATAATAGATATCGAAATTCTCAAAATTCTGCAGAAGAACGTCAGCGGTCTTCCAGCTGTAAACGTTGAACGACAGATATTCTGAAGGAACAAAGTTCATTTTTTCAATTCCATGAATTTCATTCCAGAGCTTGTCCTTGAAACGCACATACTTCTCGGATTCGCTTCTTGTCAGGTCTATATTAACGAATGTTATGCCATTACCGATTATCCGGATGGGAGATTCTGGAGAAAGGGCTACCCACATTGCATTCTCTATTAGACCCTTTAAGCTCATTTCTTTGAGGAGAGGGTATACCATCGCTGTAACGCCGCCGGGCGAATATACATAATCTTCCCCCTGTACAAGCATCTCCAGATCTATTACGTCCGGCAGACTCCCGTACTTCTCGACGAGATCTGGTGCCGATATCTTGAATCTGACAAGCGGCGTTTGAGTGTTTACACATATTTTTATTACAGTCACCCCCTCAGGAATAATGACTGTTTTTATATCATGCCCAATGGATTTAATCTTTTTGAAATTACTGACAGATCGAAGTTTCGGAGTCATAAAGTACTGTCTTGCCTGATATCTAACTTACACGCCGTGACAAAGCCGGGAAAATCCTGTGTTACCGAAAACGTAGCGATGGACAAAGTTTTATCACCAATGGCAAAATCAGTACACGTGGACAGAGAAAGAATCGTCAGACGCATTGTGCACATGACGATAGTACTTGCACCGATCTATTATTTCATCCCCGAATACATAGTTCCCGGATTGCCAAAGCGTGAGGCACTCATACTGTTGATGATCGCAATCCTTGCGTTTGAGGCATTCAGATTGCAGCTGAGGATCAAGATTGCAGGACTCAGATCATACGAATATTCCAGGCTCAGCAGCTTTTCATGGGCGTTTATGGGTGTATGCATGGTGGTCCTGTTCTTCCCTTTCCCAATCGCACTGGCGGCATTTGTCGGGCTGGCGTTCATGGATCCGCTTGCCGGCGAATTGAGGCACAGCGGACACAGACAGCTGGCAAATGTGATATGGCCCATCTCCTTTGCGATTTTCACCCTGATACTGCTGTACCACTATTCACCTGCAGATGTTCCATTCACAATGGGTTTTGCCGGCTCGACTGTTTCCTGGTTATCAGAGAAACTGAAATTCAGGAGCATAGATGATGACTTCCTTATGGCTGTCCTGCCTGCCGCCTCCATGCTACTTGCACACATACTACTCTGAAACTTTCACACCTAAGGCAAGTCATGCCGGGCAGCACAATATCGATTTATAGGCATTATGCTGATAGTGGTTGTCATGAATCGAATGAAGGTCATAAACGAGCCGTCGGACCTTGTACCTATGTTGAGAGCTGTTGACACTGAAGCAAAGAGACAGGTTTTGAAGGAAGTTACACTCGAATGGAAGACAGCTAAGGAAATTGAAGACAAATATGGAAAAGAGGGAAGAGAGGCGCTTAAATTTCTGGAAAAAATGAAACTTGTGGAAACGCGATGGCAGTCATCTAACAAATCGCCTCAGCCAGAGAAGGCATATCATACATACTATTCGTCATTTCACATCAGCGTGACCTGGCCCGTATATGAGATTAGTGATGTACTTTCCATTGCCATGATGCCGGAATCTGAATTCAAAAGAATTGAAAAGCGTATCCTCGATGAGATCGGGGAGGAAGGCAAATTTGCAGGAGATGTCGCGGAGAGTCTGGGTATGACCTCCACGATGCTTAAAAGCATAGTCAAACGATCCGTAAGACTTGATCTGAGGGGCCACAGAGTTGAAAAGCTGAAGGAAGAGCTTTAATTGCCTGCGGCTCAAATGGGCCCAAGGCACACATTCCTCACATTCGTAGAATTGCGGATGACAGTTCTTTTCTCTCCTGTGAGACTGCGACCCGATGATAATTGATATGCACTGGCGACATAGCATTTCGGCTGCCCGAAAAATTGAAATCAATTTATCTTGTTTGTGTATCAGCGACAAACAGGCTGTTATATCCCTGAAATGAATGTTCCCCTTCAAACAGAGGAGAATGCGTTCTATGTATGAAGCAGCAAAGAGAAATGTTACCGTTCTCAGACTTGGCCATCGTCCTGAAAGAGACAAAAGGATAACAACACATGTTGCACTGGTCGCGAGAGCATTCGGCGCAGATTCGATGATTATCACTATCCCTGACGCAGGAATTATTGAGCGCATCAGAAAAGTGGATGAAAATTTCGGAGGCGATTTTTCCGTAAATTATTCCCCTGATTGGAAAGGTCTGATCAGTGGATTTGACGGCCTGACAGTGCATCTCACGATGTACGGCGAAAAATTAACCGGTGCAATGAAAAAAATAAACACACACTCAAACCTGCTCATAATCGTGGGTTCCGAAAAGATTCCGGCCGATGTTTACAGACTTGCCGACCTGAACGTCTCTGTGGGTAACCAACCCCATTCGGAGGTGTCAGCCCTTGCCATTTTTCTGGATAGGCTGTTCGGTGGGTACTGGGAAAATGACCAGATGCACGGCAGGTTGAAAATTATACCGTCTGAGAGGAAGAAGAGGGTTCTGAACGGGGAAGATTAGGAAACAGACTTTTCCTTTCCTCCAACCCTCTTCGGAAAATGCTTTAACAATATGATGTCCCCAACGTTGCCAATCCAGCGATACGGCACAAGCGCTGGTCTGCTGCCTTCAACGAGAAGCGGATTCGTGTCTGAGATAAATATCCCGTCGATCTTGGCCCCTTCCACGTCAATAACAAGATTGGTAACACTGCCCAGATATATTCCCAAATTTGTGTAACATTGTCTTCCGATAAGTTCAGATGCTTCCTGAAGCACATCCTCACCCCGCCATCCGGGATAGCGTGACATGGATAAAATGATTTCTTATATTCTATGTCCTGCTGAGATCGATGACAAATATATATAACAGTGACTTATCTTAGGCTAAGGTACAGCTTAGGAAGTCTGAGCCTTGATCTCAAGCATTAGAAAAGGGATAATAGCTGTAATAATAACAGCTGTTGTCGCAGTACTGATAATACAGATTGCTGCACCGCCTGCCAATGCGCAGACTGTTGCGCTTAATAATCTGCCTTCTACGATGGTTCTTGGCCATACTTATTCGTTTTACGTGACCATAAATCTTGAAGGGATCACGAAGATAACCTATGCATCCACGATAACACTGTCGGTCTTCAAGTCGAATGGTGCATCGGTTTCGTCTGCCGTGTTCAACGGCACCGGATACATAATCAGTACCGGTACGTTTGTGAGAAATGTGGTCTTCCACAACGGCAGCGCCTCCACCATATACGGCTACGGAGGGACAACTGGATATGTCAGCTATGTGGTTTCGGTGGATTTTGTGCAGGGATCGGCGCTGGGCCTGTTCTCGGCAGGGCAGTATTCAATGAGCGCAACCCTCAGCATAAACAGCAGTTCGGCCGCGATAACCTCCAGGCCCGTTGTATTCAACTTGGTCACTTCAGTGAGTCCTGTTCCGTACCTGACAATATTCATCATTGCTGATGTGGTTATAATCGCCGTGGTAATTTATGTCATAACAGTCATGAGAAGAAAGTGATACTTCACAAAGGATTTTTACACCTTGGACAAACTCTTGTTCTATCACCGATCAGGAGGCCGCAGAAACCACAGGTTCTGAGCAGTTTTGAGCCACAAATGGTACAGGTAGCTGCACCGGCAGGTACTATGGCGCCGCATACGCTGCATATAGCGCCATGTCGTCTGAGGTCATTCACTTTTACCATGTCACCTTGCCTGGTTGATTTTTCGACAATAACAATGTATAATCCTGCGATTGTGATTGACAGTGTGATACCCAGAACGTAGCTGAAGAACAGAAGCATCTGGCCAGAACTCTCATGCAGTAGAAGATATGATATGAGAAAAATCGTGAGGTTTGCAGGCGTCAGCGCGATCATTCCCCAACCAATTCTTTCCTTGATTGTTTGAAATGGTCCTGAATCTATAGTATATCTGATCCTGCCAGTGTTCAAACCTGGTGACATCCAGCACCGTCCAAACTGACGGCTTCTCCATCGGACATGGGGATGAGCCCAATTCAGTTCCCTCGTATCTGCATATGAAACATATATATGCGTCGACAAAATTCTCACCGGATGTGGGCCCATAGATCAGCCCGGAAGATCGCCTGCTTTGCAATTTAGTGTGACAGAATAGCAGGAGGCCGCGGGTTCAAATCCCGCTGGGTCCAGTTTGCCTAGGTGCGGTTAGTGCGGGAAAAACTGAATCCTGCGCTCAATCAGGTTGTTTGCACAAATCGCGCAGGAAATTGGAATAATACTCGGGCCTTCAGTAATAATACTCGTCATGGTATTGCAATTTTCTGAAGAGTGGTCAAAACAAGGCGAAACACCACAATACACTGGAGTGACAGCATCGTCTTAAATAGAAGATAAATGCATTGGAAATTCACATCTGGATAAGGAGTCTCCATTGAGGTTTTAATGTCAAGTGGCAATTTGTATGTTAGCGGTGAAGAGAAATTTGGATTCATCACCTCACATTTCTATGGAATCTCAAGACTGATTCCCACAATGAACAGATTCTACAATTTTGTCATCTCAGACATATTGAAGAGAGAATTCAGCTCGATTCTGGATATCGGTTCCGGTACGGGACACATACTCATTTCCGCAGCGCTTAAAAGAAATGATTTTTTCGGAATAGGCATAGATCCGTCCACATATATGGTCGATATTGCAAACAGAGGTGCTTCAAGACACCGAATTGACCAGAGAATCAGATTTGGATTGGGAAGCAGCAGGTACATCCCAGGAGAGATGAAATTTGACCTAATATATTCAAGCCTGTCGTTCCATCACTGGAGCGACAGAGAAGGGTCGCTTGAGCTTATAATGAGAAGGCTCAATCCGACCGGATTGCTGGTGATATACGAAATAACCGATAACGGGGGCCTGAACAGAAAATTCGTGAAGTCGCACCTCATGAATGCGGACGCATTCAGGGATATTTCAGGAAAAACAAAGGTTTCAGTTAGAGAAATAACTGAAAAAGACGATTTCATAAGTGCTGCTTTTCAATATACGGGAAATAACCATATGCCACCGCCGGATACCACCTGATTTAAGAGCCTAGAGCAGAATTAAGCATACCAATTTCAGGTTTTCAATTTTTAACAAATATGTATGGTACTTAATATAATGAGGCTGTTTTGAAGATAACCACAGTCAATCTGTGGTCACCAAGGAAACGGAAAATGAGGAAAATCAGCAGGAGGTTATAAAGTGCAGGAAGAAGTTGAACACAAGAAGAGCAGAGGAATGAATGATAATGCCAATGAAGAGTCCCCGGATACTGTGGTGTCCAGCAACATCAGGCGCAACAGTCTGCTACTTGCAAGAATATCCGCAATAGTGTTCGGCATACTCTGGCTCTACGACGGCTTCTTTAAATTCTGGAATAATCTCTACATTTATATGCCTTCCGCCATCCAGAGCGCGGGCGTTGGGCAGCCCTCTTATTTGAATGGCTGGTTTTCGTTCTGGTATCATATTGTTGTATCAAACCCGATACTTTTCACCTGGATGACTGGAATTCTGGAACTCTCACTGGGATTTGCACTGATTGCCGGGTTTGCCCGGAAACTGGCATATTTTGGCGGCATAATACTGGCATTTATAATCTGGAGCGTTCCAGAAGGGTTCGGAGGCCCATACGGTCCAGGATCGCTCGTAACAGGGGCTGCAGATGTTTACGCGATCAGTTTCCTCCTCATTATAGCACTCAATGCAACATTCGGCCCTGATATATACACGCTTGATAAATTGATAGAAAGAAAATACAGAAACTGGTCAAAAATCGCAGAAATCAGGTCGGGAAGCCGCGGATCTAAATTTGGCTTCTTCGGCAGAAATGCAATGAAGATCAGCAGGCTGTCGGCCATCCTATTCGGAATAGTATTTGCTGCAGAAACATACATGGCAATCGCATACAACACACCTTCGTCGCTGAAAACAACGCTGATCGGAGCTGCTTCTGGTCAGCCTGCCTATCTTAACGGGTGGTACAGTTTCTGGATATCACAGGTGACGACGGCACCCTTGGTCTATTATTACACGATAATTATTGCTGAATCCCTGCTGGCAGCAGCACTTCTCTTCGGCATTGCCAGGAAAACCGCCTATATTGGAGGAATGATATACTCGACACTGGAATGGTCCACACTGAAGGCTTTCGGCGGCCCGATTACAGCAGGTTATACAGATGCCGGCCAGATAGTAATGACAATCGCATTCCTGATACTGCTCTCACTTAATGCAGCGCACGGCACTGATCCATACACAATTGACTCCAGGATAGAGAGGAAGGTAGGCTTCTGGAATAAGGTTGCCGAAATGTAAGCACAACAGTTTTCACAAACTCCTTAAAACTTTTCACGATTCACGCGAGGATAGAAACAGCTAGGCCTGTTTGTCAGAGGTGGCGCTTCCCTGACAGGACTTCAGGCGGCTGAATTTCAGAAGCCCAGACAGAAATGAATCTGAAATACCGGACTGATTTCTTTTTGAATACCAATCCATAGAGTCTGTATTATAACTACTCTATATCTTTACACATGCAGAAGCTAATCAGACCTGAGGGCAAATCAGAGATTCGGAGGTGTGTTCCGGAATGAAGACAGTTCTAATCAGACCATCCAACAGAAGCGGAAGCCTCTACCTTACCAAAATGGGCTTCCTGCCAATACCGCTTGGTCTTGTTCAGCTGGCATCGTCAATAAGGGCAGTGCAGGGAAACAGCGTTTCAATCATAGATATGGAAGCTGATCGCCTTACAGTTGAAGAGGCGGTGGAAAAAGCGATAAGCATGCACCCTGACGTTGTGGGCATCACAGTTCACGCAACTGCAGCATATAACAATGCCAGGCTGATAATGAATCGACTGAAATCGCTGGATTCTGGGCTTACCGTTGTTGTTGGCGGCCATCATGCAACATTCCTGCCCGAACAGATTTTAGAAGATGGATTTGATATCGTTGTGCTGGGGGAGGGAGATAGAACGGTTGCTGAAATAGTTCAGAAAATTGGCAACCGGGAAAGTCTTGAAAATGTTGCCGGAATATATTTCAGGAAAGATGGAAAAATTTTAAGAACTCGTCCAAGACAACTTATCCCTTCACTGGACGAGCTTCCTCTGCCAGCATTTGATCTCATTGAAAGAGAAAAATATCGTTTTTTAACTTTTGGAAAGAATGAGACAGTTGCCTGCATCGAAACTTCCAGAGGTTGCCCTTACGGATGCGATTTCTGCTCGGTGACTCCAACTTGGGGCTTCCGGAGGAGGAACAAATCAAATCGAAGGATAATAGAGGAAATGGAACTTGCTGAGAGGTTCGGTTACAACTGGATCTTTTTCACGGACGACATATTTCTGCTTCCCCAAAACCTGAAAGACAGAATGAAGCTGTTCGAATATATCACGGAGCGTGGGATAAAAATTCAGTGGATTGCGCAGATGAGAGCTGATGCGATCGCAAGGAATCCTGAATTCATTCCGCCTGCGGTAGAGGCCGGTCTCAGAGTAGCGGCGTTGGGAGTTGAGTCCGGCAGCAGGGAAGTACTGAAAAAGATGCGCAAACGAATCCGACAGAGCGATACAGAAAAAGCTGTCAGCGAGCTTGACCGGAACGGTGTGATCACTCTTCTGAGTTTCATGATGGGTGCGCCATACGAAAGGATCAGAGACATGATTTCGACAGTGAGGCTTGGATTCAACCTGGCGGGAAGGGGTGCGGACGTTGCACAGTTCACGATATACACTCCCCTTCCCGGAACCGAAGTTTTCAGGGAAGCGGTAGAGCACAACAGACTGTTTACACTTGACTGGGATCGATTCGATTTTTTCACGCCGGTAATGAAGACGAGGGTGAATCCGGTTATAATTCAGCTCTTTCAGTACCTGGGACTGTATTCGTTCTACATCCGCCGGTTTCTCATCGATACCGGCAAAGCGCGAAATATGAATTGGCCAAAGAGAGATCTTCTGCCGTCGGCAATAACCTATATGCTGTCTGAAATGCCCGAATTTGTAAGGGATGTACTGTCAATACCCAGCCAGCTTGCAAAGACATATTCGCTCTTCGCTGCTCTTTCCGGGACCAGACCAAACAGGAAGGAAATGGATATGCTGATCCGGGACTGCGATGTTCCTGTGTATCTGGATGAGAAAAGGAGGAGGGTTGCAGGCCCTGCGGTACCGTCCATGCCTGAGAAGACAGTGAGTGATGACAGCTCAGGTAAGGACATAGATTCGCAGGCAGCAGGCAGTTTCGCTGTTAATGAAGATGACATCGGGCGGAAGGCTATAGCGAAGATGAAAACATGAATGACAATAAATATGTACGCACAGAAACAATCCCTGAATCGTGTTTCTCGCTGAACGCGGTAGAGGAGATTAATTTGGAAAGGGAAGTAAGGAGAGTGCAGAAGTTGGGAAATGCAAGTCTCGGCATTTCCATCCCGAAGGAGTGGGCAACCTCCAAGGGCATCAAGGCAGGCAGTCTGCTCAACATGATTTTTGAAGAAAACGGAAATATTGTGATAACACCCTCGGGAAACGACTTTTCAGCATCGCCTACAACCTGTATCCTTCATGCTGACAGTTGCCCTGATTCAGAGATGATAAAGAGAACGATAATAGGATGTTACATCGCGGGCTACAACACGATTCGCGTCGAGTCCAAGAACGAAATATCTGAAGATCAGGCAGCAAAGGTAACGGAGGCGGTCGAAAAACTGACTGGTGTCGTCGTAATGGAACAGGATGAGAAGAAGATTGTGATCGGTTGTTTCATAAGTCCGCCGGAGTTCCCTATTCTTTCCATGATCAGGAGACTCTTCCTCCTTTCTTCGCTGATTGTCGAGCGGACTCTTGAGAATGTACTGAAATCGTCCGAAGCGTCTCGTAGTTCGATAAGTGCGATGGAAATGGAAATCGATAGACTTTACAGACTGATACTGAGGCTGCTGCTCCTGGGAGCCAAAGACAGAGAGATGGCAAAGCAGATAGGAATAGAAGATCCGAGACATATGCTAGGCGACAGAGCTATTGCTGCAGCCCTGGAATCTGTTGGAGACATTTCTGAAGGTTTATCTAACGAGATCCTTTCTGCAGGCTTTCCCAGGTCCGGAAAGGGAGTTTATGATGAGAGCACGCAGAGGATTCTTTCGATGTTCAGGGAATTGTCGGCAAATACCTCAAAATGTCTCTTTGAACACGACCTCAAAGCAGCATCAGCTGCTCTCGACAGCGCACTAGCTCTTGAGGAGCAGTGCGTTTCCGAGCTGAAGACTGTTAATGCGAAGATTAAAGAGCAGGCCGAGCGTTCTAAGAGTGCCGATATCATAGGCCCGCTGATATTCAGCGGTATGCAGAACATTATCAGGGAATATGAATTCATAGTACAGATCATGATGAATAGGTTCATTGAGAATCCAAGTCACAAATTTCCCTACGTGGAGATTGTGAAATAAACCCGATTCCAATGAGTTTCCCGGAGTGTTCCGGGACATGGTTCTTCAATGCGTAATTGGTTGAAATGCTTCAGAGAACGGAATCGAATTCGGTGCACTGTATCAGGCAAACGCTTCCGATTGGGGCAGGTACTGATTATAGTTATAGTATGTCACGAAGATATTAGTGGACAGCCGCGATCTCCTGGATCTGAGGTGAAAAAAATGGCATTTCAACCCTTCGTGGATGACCTCGGACTCGAGTTGTTCATACTCGCATTCGTGGGCTTCATACTCGTTTATGCGGCAATAACGCTGGTCATGGCGTACAGAAAAGGAGAGAACAAAGAATTCATGGATCGCCTCCGGGCACTCTCGGTGCCTCTGGGAATCCTCGGTTTCTTCATATTCATAATGGGAATCGCGGGAGAGCTGGTTTGGCCGCTTCCGAATTTCGGAGGACTTGGCTACGACATACTCTTCTTTGATGCATTTACCCTGCTTGGAGTAATATTGATGTCAATCGCTGTTGCAGTCAACTTCAACAGGAAACTTGAATACACAGGCATGCTTTCATTCATGTTTGGCCTCACGGTGATCTTCTACGGCATCACAGCATACAACCTCAAGATGACTAAGGAGCCGCTGGCCATGCTTCTTCTCTATGCAGGATTCGGCATATCTGGAATTCTTGCCCTTCCTGCTTCCATTGCCGTAGACAAGGCGATTGTTTCCCCCAAGGTCGGAAAATCCTGGCTGTACTGGACATATTCATTTATCCTGTTCATGGCACTTTCGGCGCTCGCAGCAGTGGCAATTGCGGCGCCTGCAATAGCAAGCCACCTGGCTTCTGCTCCGTAGCTGCGGATATACAGAGCGGATTTGAACCAAACGTGTTAAGTCAGATGCCTTATGTTTCGGCATCTGAACATTGTTTTAGCTGACATCTCAGGCAATAAATTATTCTATTTCGCCCACATCACTTTATCCATGGCCGCATCTGGCAGGTGTGTCTGACATTGCTTATGGAGATTGCAACAGTGGAACATGGCGAAATCACCGATGAGCTTTCCAAATTCATAGGATCGATAAAAGAGAATAGTGTTGATGAGGAGAAGTTCCTTCGTTTTCGAAAACGACTGAAAAATCACATGTTTGCCGAGGAGGAAGTGTTATTCCCGGCTGTCGTCGATGCGGAACACATCAGGATAGCAAGGGGACTGGAATATGAACATGCCGCGATCTGGCTACTTGCCCACAGGATTGCATCCGGACTTCACAGATCGGATGTCGGCTACGTGCTCAAAAAGGCGCAAAGCGTGACCAGATTGATCAGCTTTCACATCCGAAGAGAGGAGGAAACGATATACGGTTTTCTAGAAGACAACATTGAGGATGATGATGCTGTGGATTTAATTGCGAGGATGAAGTCTGATACGGTACCTGAAGACTGGGTATGCAGATATCTTCGGGATAACAGCCGGTCCCCGGATGAAATGATCAGGTGAGCATTCTAACAGTCCGTAAAATGAGATGCCAGATTTGAGAGATAGCAAGAAGGATCGAATCCCCATATATCTCCGCTCGATGCAAGGGCCCTCCCTCTTGAGTCGCCATTGCATACTTCAAAGTACCGGCATGAGCCGCAAACGACCCGGTCTTTCCTGTTTCCCAGTTCCCCGACAATCCTGTTCGTCCCGCCCCATATGCTCTCGAGCTCACCGATGTTACCAAGCTTCAGCCGTGTAAACTGGTCGGGGTAAACATTGCCGTCAGGATCGACGTCTGCAATCCGTTCACCCGATTTGTTGCCGCCATTTTTCCTGAGTAAGGCGTAAACAGATTCGGACCTGGTCAGAAGATAGGCAAGTATGCCGTCAACAGAATTATCTGCAGTCAGTATTTCAAACTCCGAAGTTGACGCTGCGGCAGCGATTTTCAGCATGGCATCCAGCCTCTGCTCATTGCTGATGTCAAGCTGAGAGGAAGCCCTTCCGACGTATCCAAGATGATAGAAACATATCCTGTCGACACTTTCAGTCTGTGCCAGTTTAAGCATGAAGTCTACAAAATCGACATTGTACTTTGTAAGTGTAAACCTGAAACCCGTCCTGATGCCGGCCTCCCTGCAACCGCGTGCGTTCTCCATGGTTCTTCTGAATGCGCCATCAACACCCCTGAACTTATCATGGATGAGCTGTGGACCGTCGATGCTTATTCCGACGTAATCAACAAGCCTCTTCATTCGTTGAATATTCTGTGAGCCAAGGAGGGTTCCGTTCGTCGAAAGAGTTAGTGTCAGGCCGTATTCTCTCGCTTCCTCCATTATGATGAAGACATCCTTTCTGAATAATGGCTCACCTCCTGAAATCAATAAGTGCTTCACGCCCAGATCTGCAGCACTCTTCAGTCCATCGAGCCATATCCCCAATGGCAGATCCCTGAAATGTGAATGACCCGAACCGGAATAACAGTGGGCGCAGTGCAGATTGCAATTTCGCGTTACATTGAATACCATCACCCTGGGTTTTAGCGTACTGTTTTCAGGAAACCGGATGGAATCGTTTCTTCCCTGCTTTCCGGCCATCAGCTTTGTAAGATCAATCATGCATATCGCAACCCCTTTGGCATGTACACGCAGAAAGGATCTTCGCCGAATGCGTCTCCTGAAATTGAAAACGATCTTGCTCTGCAGCCGCCGCAAACCGTTCTGTATTCACACATGCCGCACTTGCCAAGCAGATCTGCCGGTTTCCTGAATTTCGCCATTGAATCCGATCTGTAGATGTCCAGAAGTTTTCCTGATTTTACATTTCCGATTCTGACCGGAAGATAGCCGCATGGCATTACAGAACCGTCGGAACTTATGAACACGTAACCGTTTCCTGCCATGCATCCTCTTGCGCCATTGAGACTCTTCCTTCCTAAAGAGTCGGGCTTTACCGGGGAAAGACCAAAATCATTCATAATCCTGACCAGGTACGGTGCGCATGTCATTCGGACGTTGATGCCGTTTATCCTCCACTGAGCGACGGTTCGCATCACAAGTTCTGCCTCTTCCGGGGAAATCATCATGCCGACGCCTGCCCTCCCCGTAGGCACAAGCATGAAAATATCCCACATTGAGACATGCATTGAAAGCACGATGTCTTTGATTTCATTCAGCAAGCCGATATTGAATCTGCTTATTGTGGTGTTTATCTGCACACTGATGCCCGCTTCCTTCAGATAGCCTATTGAGCTGACAGACATCTTATAAGAACCTTCAAAACATCTGAAACTGTCATGCACCGTTTCTGTGCCATCGAGGCTGATTGAAACAGTGTCAATGCCTGCCTCTTTTATCAGCCTTGCGTTTTCTCTGTTAATGCGTGCACCGCTGGGAGAGAACGCAGTCCGTATGTGTGACGAAGAAAACGCAAGCAGCTCGAAAATATCGTCTCTCTTCATTGGATCTCCGCCGCTGATCACGAACAACTTTACACCGGAATCCGATATATCTTCAATGAGACGCTTCGCCTCCGATGTGGTAAGTTCGTCCGGGGATCTGTATTTTATCGCATTCGCTCTGCAGTGCTTGCAAGCGTAGTCGCAGGCTTTCGTTGACTCCCAGACGACAACGAAGGGGCTGGACCCATCGTAACTGCCTTCTCTGTCAGCCATTCATATCACAAATCTAAATGTCAAATGACGCGCGATGTCATTTCCTTCCCAGATTGGATGAGCTCAGTATTAAAGTGATAACGAGAATCGCGATAGAAAGGAGCCGGTTTACAATTCTACCCGAACCAATCTTCACTCATCCACCTTCTTGCGCAATCGCCGGTTGCTGCATAGCCGTTCAGTTCATCTCTTTCCGGGCGTTTACCTTCCATGCGCCCCGGTGATCTCAGGTTGAATATGATTCCATATAAGGATAATCCTGAACATTTTAGGAATCATATTGATATACAATAAATAAGAGCGATGCATAACAAACATCGACCTATTCAGGGGAGAAACGGTCAGATGCCTGAGAAAAATGAAAAACTGCATGAAAAAGAGGAGACTAAAAATGACGGAAAAGCACCTGAAGACGAGACAAGGAGAACATTCCTTAAAGCCGCCGGTGCATCCGCTGGAGCACTGATTTTCGGTGCACTGTCCTTTGAGACGTTTATTACACCTGAAACAAGATACACACCGGTCATTGACGGTTATCCGGTGGCCGTCCTTGTCGATAGCTCGGGGAAACCGATTAAATCGGCACTTATTCCTCCCGCAACCACCGCAAGCAGTTCGTATCCCATCATGGCGTTCAATTATCCGCTGCAGGACGAACCCAACATACTGGTGAAACTTGATGGTGTTCAGATACCCAATGGGGCCGGACCGGGAAACAACATTACAGCATTCAGCGGCATATGCCAGCATCTGGGCTGCGTTGTTCCGCTGCTTGATTATCATCCGCACAACAGCATTCCGTTTGAAGCAAAGTTAATCGGCTATAATGAAACAAACTGGCCTCCGTACGGACTCATGTTTTGCAAGTGCCATGGAAGCCAGTATGACCCTACCAGGGGGCCACACAACCTCTATAATTCGGGACCTGCGCCAAGTCCTGCAAATCATTCGCTTCCGCAGGTTCTTCTTTACGTTGATACAGATGACAATGTTTATGCAATAGGTATTAACCCCGTGAATGCGGTTATAAGAACACATCTTGAGGAGCCCGGAGGCGAGGAATATGGTTCCAGGGTTATGGATGAGAATCTTTCCGGCGGGACCCTGCTTCCGCTGTACAAGGGACCGCCTCTTCCTTCACTGCCTCAGGAAATTAAACCCGCCGACAAACCCCTGTACATGACGATAGTGGCCAGCAGTTCGAACGGACCGTGGCCTGGAAGTTTCTGAAACTGGATTGTGGTGATTAAAATTGAGGGAACCTAATGAGTACAATCTGATGGAACTGGCAAAACCCGATGCGCCAATGGAGGGTTCATTCTCAATAAACCTAAGGCCAATCAGAAAGCACGAGCTTCGCATCGACTACTGGACCGGTGCCTTCCTTGCCACAGCACTAATTTACCAGATAGCCACTGGAATACTGCTTGCCTACTACTATCAGCCTGGAAGTCCGTACAGTTCAACACTTATGCTGATGGGCACCGTTCCGTTCGGGGAAGTACTCCTGACATCACACCTGTTCATGGCATATGCAATGGTGGCGATGGTCTATTTGCACATGTTCAGGCAGTATTTCATAGGCGCATACAGGGGAAAGTGGAGATGGCTGCAGTGGATAATCGGTGTTGTGATATTCCTCCTCGTCAATACCATTGCGGCGATGGGATACATGCTTACGGAGTCGGTACAGAGCGTTCTTGGTCTGCACGTTTCGGAAATACTTCTTCAGCGTAGCATAATCGGCAGGCTGGCGCCTGGGCTTGCAGGCTGGCTGATTTCAGTGCTGGTCGGTAATGGTACGACTGTGGAGTCATGGGAACATCTGCTTGTTCTGCATGCTGCGATACTCAGCGTTATACTGCTGATTCTCGTCTTCATCCACTTTTTCCTTTATGAAAAATCGGGACCATACGATCCTTCCGCCAGCGATAATGAGAAGAAGATCCCCTGGTTTCCGGTAAACCTCCTCTACACAGCCTTCATAGGGATGGTTTTTGTTGCGGGTGTTCTGATTGCGTCGGCACTCATTCCACAGACGCTGCCGCCTGCATATGGACAGCTGGTATACGGAACGACACCGTTTCCTGACTGGTACGAGATGCCTGTCTATAAACTGATGGATGTAGCTGGATTCGGACTTTCTACCGGGGGAGTCCCGCTGGTGTTTGCACTTCTTCTATACCTCATACTCGTACCATTTATCGACAGATACAAGGAGAACGGACCGCTTGAGAGACCGATGATGACATTCATGGGAGTATTTATCATCCTCTTCTGGCTGGTCGTTGGTCTGTGGGGTTACGTGCAGCCGGGACTGTCTCAAACAAGACCACTGACGCTCTTGATGCTTTATGCCCTGACATTCTGCTCTATCGTGCCGGTTTACGCTATGAGGCACGCCAAGAAGGATCTGAGTTCGCGGGCGGTGAAGCAGTGAATAACAGGCTGCTTTACCTCATAGTTGCAGTGCAGGTTGTGATAGCGTTTGGCATGTGGTATATCTCCCTGCTGAACCCGGTAAGATATCAGTCGGCATGGGCAATAATGCTGGGTGTAGAATTCATTCTTACAGCGTCAATATTACTGATGGCGATGAGGTTTTTTGCAGGTGGTGGTTATGGAAAATAATGCACTTATGGCATATTACCTGTCCATGATAGTGTTCATAATCGGTTCCATAGCAGTCATTATGTTTGCTGCTGTGATCGAGCCTGTTGTTGCCCTATACCACGAACAAACGCATTCAATGACATCACCCATATTCGGCAATTTTTACAACTTTCTCGTCGGACTCGAAACAATTGCGCTTTTCTTCACAACACTTTCCCTCATATTGTTTCTTGTATCGCTTATCCTTGCCAGAAGAGCCAAACTGAAGATGTCCTGGATCACGCTGCTGTTTCCGATAATACTGTATGCGTTTGCGTACGGACTCATAGGGGTGAGCCTGGTTTGAAGGATGACAGAACCGATCTGCTCATAATTGCCGCCGGCATAGTATTGCTCGTCGTAGCCTCTCCTCTTTTCGATTTCTACCAGCTTTTTCCGACCATTAATTCGCTGATCGGTCCGCATCAGATATCGAGCTGGGTTGCGCTGGGACTTGGTTTTGTCGGATTCATAATGATAATTTATGGTGCAGCCAGACGCAACATATGAATGCAGGCTTGCATCGCCGTACATCACATACGACCGAGCTTCTCGGAAATGTTTTTGTTTTACGGCAATTTCACGCCTCGGCTGTTTGGTGAAATGCCGAGAAACATTAAAACAGAAACTTCATGAATTTCAACGGGCTTTTATTTAGAAAGGCAATTAAAATTAGGTATGATCTCAGAGCAGGGATTAGCTAGAATTCAATAGTATGCACGGTCTGCCGGCTTATCCCCTTTCTCTACAGACTTGACATAGGGTTGGGAAAGAACGCCCATCTGCTGCAAGGCGGACACGAGAGAGGTGAGCATCCTGTTATTCTCCTGAACGGTTTTTGAAAAAGAATCCACGGAGTTTTCCAGCGCTTCGATCTTCCTGTAGATGTTCGAAATTTCACTCCTGAGCATTGACAGAATTTCTTCATTGTTTTCAGCCATCAATATCACACCGCAGTCACTGACAGGCACCCGGCTTATGCATCAGCCGTGAGACGCATCACCCACAAACACTTTAAAATCTGCGTCTCGGAGGCCTATACCTGGTATACCGTCAAGCCGTGAAACAATTTTGCCATTTTCAAACATAATTGCCGTGGGAATAACTTCAATCAAAAAGTTATCCCATAGCTCACTTTCGGTGTCTGATATGTCGGCGAGAGCCGCATCCATAGGCAGATTTCTGACCAGTTTTTCATAACCGGAAACAAATTTTCTGCAGTAAGGACACCATCTGGCATGAAACAGCACAACTGTCTTTTCGGCTCCGCGGTAACTGTTACCATCGAAGTCATGTATGGTCAAATTCTTCATGCTTCATTCTCAGAATTAAAATCATACAAATAGGTAACGGTATCGGAAGTGTTCATGTTTTCAAGGCAGCTTGCAGTAATGTGGGGCTGCGTATGGGTGCAATCTTTTTGATCCAACAGGCGCCAATGGCAAAACGCACGTATCCACAAAACTTCGGATTTGCATGATTTAACGGGTCGCCGGTTCAACCGCGGCACCCTGGCAAAAATCAGTCTGATTCGCTGTTTAACTGCGACTGTATTCCAGACATGCACCGACAAAGTTCTTTGCCAATTGCCTGTTTGAACCGAAATGTATGTGGATGAACGAGCCTACAGTACCGTGAAAAACGTATCCCTTATTGCTCCATTTGTCCCCTTTTCCGGCCAGGACCTCAAACGGTGCATCGTTCTTTCCCGATCCTCCGTCAACTATACGTGCATAATGAAATTCATGCCCCCGCGACGTTGTTTTCGGTGGCCCAAGAGGCGTTTCAGACAGAGTTCTTATTTTTCTGTAACCTATCACCGGGCTTGAAGCCATTTCTACAGTGGCGTCAAATATTCCGGCCATTCTGTGCTTTGTCCTGCCGATCTTTATATCTCTGCAGAGTAGCATGAATCCACCGCACTCGGCATAAATCGGCATCCCGCTTTCAGCCTTCTCTTTCAGACTATTCAGCATTCGCCCGTTCCCGGTGATTTCCGGCACGTATAGTTCAGGATATCCTCCTCCTATGTATAGGCCGTCGAACTCGTCGAGACTGCTGTCCTGCAAAGGCGAAAAGTTGCAGATTGCTGCACCCGCCGATTTCAGAAGATTAATGTTGTCTGCATAGTAGAAATTGAATGCCGGATCTGAAGCGACACCTATCTTTACCACAGGTTTTACTGCCGGCGATGATCTTGCGGTCCTGAGCTCCGGTGCACTGCCCGCGATCAGGAGCAACTTCTTCAAATCGAAGGTTTCAGCCAGTTCGTCCGACATTGCATCGATTTGTGCACGTATTCGACGCATGTTTGCTGGAACCTTCAGTCCCAGGTGAATTTCAGGAATGCTGAAGGAAGCCGAATATGGCAGACCGCCGAGTACATCAATACCGGCGTTCAAAAAGGCAGATCGGCAGCCGTCAAAATGTGCCATTCCTCCGACTTTGTTGAGTATAACACCGGCAATTTCGATTCCAAAGCTCTCTGATATCCTCTTCAATCCAAGGGCGGTGTAGGCTGCAGTTCTCATCGTCGCCGACACATCCATGCATAAAATGACCGGAGCGCTCAGCAGCCTGGCTATCCAGGCTGTGCTTGAAAAATCGCCCGTTGCTCTGACGCCGTCAAAGAGACCCATCATTCCCTCTACAACAGAAAGCATTCCTCGCGCTTCACTGGCAGCAACGGTTTCTGTTATATACCTGGCGTTTGTCATGAAACCGTCAATATTTGTCGACTGCGCGCCGGCTGCCACCTGATGATACTTAGTATCTAAAAAATCGGGGCCAACTTTGAAGGGCGCCACCGGTATTCCTTTCCTGCGGAGAATGTTCATTACAGACATAGCGACCGTGGTCTTTCCTGAACCAGAAGAAAGACCCGCAACTACCAGTCTTCCCCTGTATACCTTATTCACGGTTCCGGAAATGGTTCATCAGATTTGAATTTCTTGCTCATTTCTGCGTAGCGGGAGATATCTTCCTTTGACAGCGGTTTAACTTTTTTCATTGCCTCATCAAAGTCCTTATTTGTTACTTTCACCGCTGAAAGGGACTCTTCATCGATCTTTCCTTTCTGATCAATGTATTTTTTCATGGCAATCATTGCAGCCTGATTGCAGACTGCTGCAATTTCTGCGCCTGTGTAGTTTTCCATCTTTTCAGCCAGTCTTTCGATGGAGACGTCCTTTGAAAGAGGCTTTTTCCCTGTGTGTATCGCAAGAATCGCCTTTCTGGAAGCCTGATCCGGAAGGGGGACATATATCAGCCTGTCGAATCTTCCGGGCCGGAGAAGTGCAGGATCTATGATATCAGGTCTGTTTGTTGCTGCTATAACGGAAACGCCGTGCAGTTCTTCAAGGCCGTCGAGCTCGGTAAGCAGCTGGCTGACCACCCTTTCGGTAACCTGAGCGTCACCAACCCCACTGCCTCTCATCGGAACAATCGCGTCGATTTCATCTATAAATATAACACAGGGAGCGGCCTGACGCGCCTTGCGAAAAGTTTCCCTTACGGCCTTCTCACTTTCGCCCACCCATTTGCTCAGGAATTCCGGTCCCTTTACATTTATGAAGTTTGCTTCACTTTCGTGAGCGACAGCCTTCGCCAGCAGTGTCTTTCCCGTTCCTGGAGGACCATGCAGTAGAATCCCCCTTGGAGGCTGGACATCCAGTTTTTCGAATGCGACTCCGTATTTCATTGGCCATTCTATAGCCTGCTGGAGCTCTTCCTTCAGTTCATGAAGACCGCCGATATCATCCCATGTGACGTTTGGTTTTTCAACGAGAACTTCACGAAGACCAGAAGGCGACATTTCCCTGAAGGCCGCCGTAAAATCATCCATTGTTACTTTAAGTGAACGCAGTACATCTGCAGGAATCGTGTCTGAATCTATATCGATTGCAGGAAGAATCTTTCTCAGCGATCGTATAGCGGCCTCCTTGCAAAGCGCCCAGAGATCTGCACCCACATACCCGTGGGTCATTTCGGCCAGCTTTTGAAGATTTACATCATCAGACATCGGCATGCCCCTCGTGTGTATCTGAAGTATTTCCAGCCGGCTCTTCTTGTCAGGAACACCTATTTCTATCTCCCTGTCAAAACGGCCCGGTCTCCTCAGTGCTGCGTCGATTGCGTTGGGCCTGTTCGTTGCCCCTATTACGACGACCTTGCCTCTGCTCTCCAGCCCGTCCATGAGTGCGAGCAGCTGGGCAACCACTCTCCTCTCCGTCTCGCCTGTAACTTCGTCTCTCTTGGGTGCAATGCTGTCTATCTCATCGATGAATATGATGCTCGGAGCATTCTCCTCAGCCTGCTTGAATATCTCACGCAGCCGTTCCTCACTCTCGCCATAGAATTTGCTCATTATCTCCGGGCCGCCGATACTGGTGAAATTTGCATTCGTCTCGCTGGCAACTGCCTTCGCCAGCAGTGTTTTTCCCGTTCCTGGAGGACCGTGCAGTAGAACGCCCTTCGGTGCCTCAACTCCAAGTCTCTCGAACAGCTCAGGATGTTTCAGCGGGAGTTCTATCATCTCCCTGACCTTCTTGACCTCGCCTTCAAGGCCGCCAATATCCTCGTAGGAAACCTTGGAGGCTGCCGATACCGGCTCCTTTACGGCTTTCGCAGATATGATAATCTTGGTACCTCGAGAAACTATAGCCGCGGGACCGCTCGGCACAAACCCTGTGACCATCAGCTCCACCTTATTGCCCATTACGTTGAGCTGAAATACGTCCCCCTTGGAAATTACCTTGCCGTCCAGCACGGTTGAAACGTATTCTTCTGCACCTGAAAGCTTCAGCTCTTCAAGGGGCGCAACGGTAACCTTGCTACATTGCTTGGGAAGTATCTTGGTGATGCCTATTTTATCGTCCAGGGATGCGCCAGCATTTCTGCGCTGTATTCCGTCCATTCTGATAACTCCCCGGTTCTCATCCTCCGGCAGGCTGGAGCCGAGTATGGCAGCTGTTCTTCTTCTGCCCGTTATCTGGACATAGTCACCTTGTGAAAGATTGAGAATACGCATTATTTGGCTGTCGAGCCTCACTAATCCGGTTCCGACGTCGTAGGTCCTTGCTTCTGCAACCCTCAGTATCTTTTCGTCCCGCTTCATAAAAACACAATTCCGAATAAAAATATGTTTGCACTACTATATAAAATTATTTCAATGCGGCTCCAATACCGTACTATATTCGTGTTCGGCACCCAATGAGGTTCAGGCACCTGTTCGACGTTGAGTCCCGAAGACGCAACAGAACCCTTTTTGCATTTCACAAACATAGCTTATGCTCAGGTGCAGGAATCAGGAGAAACTTCGGCCCGTCCTGTCAGGACAAAGGTTTCCTTTCCTGATTGAGCAGTGAGCCCGTGTGGTGCCTGTAACTGTAAACTAAATACATCGGAAAGTGCATTGCTGCATAGGCGTAGAGGCCGTTTAATCCGGAAGGCCGGTTTTCATTTTCCGATAAGCCTGGAGTTTTACCGCAAGGCATTCTAAGACGGGAGCAGGCAGACACTGCTTGCCTGAGGTGACAGTTCATACTCCAAAAGTTCAATATACAGCCATGACATTCGCAGTCATTCGGGTTCTAAAAGGTGTTCGATTGGCCGGTTCATATTTAATCATCCAGGGTCTGCAGGATTATGGCCTGCTTGTGCTCAGAGTCGCTATCGGATTTGCACTGATTGCGCATGGTTATCCCAAAATGGGGTCGAGAAGGGAGAGCATCATAGACAGCATGCGGGGGAGGGGTATTCCCGGGCCCGTAACGTTGCTGGTAGGTTATTTTCAGTTCATTGCAGGGATACTGCTAATATTGGGGGCGGGAACGCAGATTATCGGACTGCTTGTGGCGCTTGAGGCAATTGGTGCCTTATATCTGTATGCCCGAGTAATGAAAAAAGGATATCTTTACGGATATGAGAGCAGCGTCGCATATCTGGCAGTCGGTCTTGCTCTTTTCTTCCTCGGAGCAGGAGCAATATCGGTGGATCATTATCTCATACCGCTGTTGTGAGAGGATAATTTCCGTATGCCCAGGGTTTACACAAGAACCGGTGATAAAGGCGAAACCAGCCTGATAACCGGAGAGAGAGTGAAGAAAACAGATCCGGTGGTGGAAGCACTCGGTGCAGTGGATGAACTGAATAGTGCAATTGGCATTTCGATTGAAGACGTAAAGGATGGTCTGCTGTCTGCCATACTGAAGAGGATTCAGAGCGAACTTTTTACACTTGGTGCGGATCTTAACTCAACAGGAAAGAACATACCCGGCATACCTCATGTAAAGCCGGTAATGACCGAGAGACTAGAAAGGGAAATAGATGGGATGCTTGCGAGGATGCCTGAACAGAAAACGTTCATACTGCCCGGAGGAGGCAGGGGAGGAGCATCCCTGCACATGGCAAGGGCGATATCGAGGAGAACTGAACGGCGCCTCGTTTCGGCTTCATCGAAAGAAGGGTTCAATCCGGAGATATTACGATACATAAACCGTCTTGCCGATTTCCTGCATGTTGCTGCCAGATATGCAAACCACATCGAAGGCAGAAGCGAAAATGCACCTGCCTACGACGATTGAATGCCTGCACGCCCACCAACCGGGCTGTCACTTATTCTTCAGGTTTCTGTAAACCACCCGCATAGGCTTGCCTATCCTGGATGGCCACCAGTTGTATTTCCTGAGATAAAGCATGACCGCAGGGACAAAAAACGGCCAGCTGACGAACGTATCTATCAGCACCCCCACTGCGAGACCCAGACCTATTTCCTGAATTATGCCGATGCCGCTAAAAATTAGTGAGGCGAATGTGACAAAGAGGAGTGAGCCCAGTGTTACGATTACACCTCCATTTTCAATTATGCTTGTGCTTATTCCATCCCTGTCGCTTCTACCATTTATCACTTCTTCCCTGACTCTGGTGACCATGAAGATGTCATAATCGAGTCCAACCGCTAGAAGCGTGATTACTGTGAACATCGGGAGAAATATCAGTATCGGAAGATGCAGGGTGTAGTAAAGTGCAATATAGGTTATTGCGAGGGCTACAACAACCGATGCAAGAACCATCGCAATAAGTCTTGCCGGTGTGAAAATGGAAGTAAGCTGGACTGCAAGAACTGCAAGTATCGCAAAGGCAAGAACCGGAACAAGTTTTGCGAAACTGAGGCTCGTAAAAGAGTAGGCGTTCAGAAAACCTTCGGTCAGGCCGCCTATGAATAATTTAAAGTTTCCGCCTACACTTCCGTAAAGCAATGCAGGCATGGAGTTGACAAATGAAGAAGACTGACTTCTCCAGGCGAGCGATGAGAGCTCAAATGTTAAGCGCACATAGGTTGTGTTGCTCCCTACAAAAGACAGCATCTGCGACTCATACTCAGATTTGTAGGCTGAGGGGATATTGCTCAGATTGAACGGAACATAGCTGCCGAACGGGTAAGTCGGACCCTGAATCTGCGCAATGTGACTGTTCTCTGAAAGCGTGTTTTCGATCGATGTTATCTGCAGCATCTCTGTGTCATTGAAAGATGTGTTCCCGTTGAGAACAGGCGATGGAAACTGCAATATTATGTATCCGAGATCGAACAGATCCCCATGGAAGCCGGAATTGACAACCTCGATTGCCTTGATTCCGCTGCTGGCCGGTATCAGATCAAAGACATCAAAGTTGGTTGGTGTTGAAGCATAAACGTATGAACCGACAATTGCAACAACGAGAAAAACAGCCAGTATTTTGCCCTTGTTGCCTATCACAAAGGTTGAAATCCTGTACATTGTGGTTTCGTTGTCTGGCCTGTTTGAACCCAGCCTGGATGGCCAGAATATCCTCTCCCTGAATATATTGAGCAGTGCTACCAGGAGAGTGTTTGACACAAGCACCGCAAGCAATACCCCTATTGCGTTTGTAATGCCCGAATCACTGAACAGAGGAACGCCTGACACGTAGAGTGCAACATAAGAAAGGGCAACTGTTGCGCCGGAAGTGAAAATAGCATGACCGGCCCACTGGGTGGAAACTATTGCCGGGAACTTGTTGCCCTTTCTGAGCTCACGCCTGAACCTCGACATCATGTAGACAACGTAATCACTTGAAAGTCCCAGCAGCAGAATGAGCAGAAGCGTCGGAGTGATGAATGAAATAGAGGAATGGAGGATGTATTTGTAGACCAGTCCGTTGACAGAAAATGCGGAAAGTGCACTTATGCCAAACATCAAGAGCGGCAGGAATGCGGCCGTTACCGATCTGAAGAATACTCCGACGATTATTATTGAAAGGACGATGCCGATTATCAGAGCCCTTATCATACCAGTAAGCGTTTCCGATGAGAGCTGATTGTTCTGCTCAGTCGAACCGGCCAGATAGTAATGGCTTCCTGGTATAGGCGAAACTTCACCGCCAACCAGGGAAGATATGTGAACAGACTGCCCGGAAGTAAGCTTTCCTGATGTTGTGAGAATGAAAACGACGGTTGAATTATCATACCCCACAAACTGATGGTAGACATAGGGTGTCGGAATGAATGGATACTGGGAGAAACCAGATAACGAAACTGTCTGATTGGCAAGATTCGAAACCGAACTGGTGTTGTTCAGGAGACTGAGATATGGCGTGAGATATTGCGGCTGAGCGGCAGCAAAGGGATTGTATTCAAGTGACGCCTGGATACCATGAGAAACCAGCCTGACAGCTGTCGATCCGTATGCTCCGGTGGCCTGCAATCCCTGGACGGAATACGAGACATTGAAAAAGTCCTGTATTGTCAGATCCAATCCGGATACTACAAGGCTGTTCACTTCAGAATTTGATGAAAGGGAAGGAACAAACTGCATCTCGGTGAAGTTGTAAACGTATGAGAAGAAATGACCGAGGTCAGAACTTGTAGACAGAGAAAAATCTGAAAGTGAAAAATTCTGCATAATGGACACTGAAATCTGATGGAGAAGCCCATATGTTACTGAAAACTGGTAGTATTGTGAACTCGTATTAAGTATGTCCTGGCTTATTGAATAATACGTTCTCATTGTCAGGTTGGAAATATCAGAGGTGTTCCAGTAGCCGTAGAAAGTAGTGTAATACAGATTGACCAGATTTCCTTCCGCCGAAATGTTTTTCAAGACTTCACTGTTTGCCAGGGTAACGTTACCGCCCGTTGCACTAAGGTAGTGCAGAAAGAGGGCTGGTATGCCGTATACCATTTCCAGTGTCCTGTTCAGTGTACTGTTTAATGCCATGATGCCATTAGTTGTTGTGTTAAGCAGAGAATAAGTTCCTGCGAGTTCGCCTTTTGCTTCATACGACAGCTGCAGCATGGTGTTTTTCTCAACTGTGAAAATAGATGTTATGTTTCCTTTCAGACTGCTGCTGTTGAGGTAGGAAACAAGCAGGCCGTCCATTGAAATAAAATGGTCAACAACACTTCTCTGGTTGACGTTTGTACCAGTTGTAACGATGACCAGGCTCTGATCGCCGGCCCGCGATACAGAAGACGGGAAATTATCACTCAAAAGCTTCTGTGCCTGGGAAGACATGGAGTTGGAAGGAAAAATTCCGGATGCGAGATTGTATGAAGTTTCACTGAAAAGCAGTCCTGCAAAGGGAGCGAGGAAAATGATTGCGGCAATCCAGAGAAGAATGATCGTTTTGCTCCTCTTCTGCGAAAGTACGCCAAGCGATCTGAATGATTTTTCTAACACCAAGCCACCGCTCTATTTCCACATTGCGCGATTAACTACTGCTTAATAAGGTTGATGAATGAACGTGCGGACAGGAAAGTGAAGTCGCTAAACTTATCATGAGATAATACGAACCGGTTTCGCAAATGTGTCTCCAACTTCAGAACCGATGCGCTTGACCTTATCCAAATCAAGGCCACGTTTTTTGCAGATGTGCTCTATGCCTTTGAGCATAAGCCATCCTCCAATAGATATTATGCTGGAGGTGCCCAGCCTTGAAAGGAGGCCACCATGACTTGAAGGTGCAGAATCCCTCGCAGCCATTTTTGCAAGATGACGGTAAGAAGCATAGTATACAGCGAGCTGTGATTCATTAAGTTCTATCTGGGAAAACTGTCTGCTCTTTATCAAACCAAGAGGTACGTTTTGCATTGGAGTGATTGTGAATTCGAATGCCCTGTGGTCGACGATGGAGTTGCTGAGGCGGTTAATCAACTCAACTGTTTCCCAGTTGTCTTCATCCGTCTCCTCCCTCTGCCCGACCTGGCAGGTGAATGCCGGCCTCCAGTGGTACCTGTTGAAATTATGGACACCCCACCATACTATGTCCTGCCAGCTTCCGTCTGTCCCTATCTTCAGCGGGAGTGTCTTGTTCGGCATGTGTATCTTCGCAAGCCTTTCGCTCCCTGTTTCTACACCAACCTGGACTCCGATCCAGTTTGAAGGCCCTGCCTTTAGTATGTCGCTTAGCTTCATAATGAGTTCCGGATAAGCAGCAGGTATCGAAATTCTTCCGTGGGTCGGATTTGCGCTCTCGATGCCTGGCACAGACATAACACTCCTGAATAAATCGATAAGCGCGTCCTCATTCGGCTCGAAAAGACGGCCATGCTTATAGGCGAAAATCTCGTCTGTGTGGAGCCAGGCATTGCTGTAGCCCCCCTTTGAAACATTGACACCGATCTCCTTCACTATCTTCTCCACGGGATAGTATCTGGATGGTCTGAGAGTAACTTCACAGAAATCGCAGCCGACGCCACAGCCCCTCATTATTTCAGTCATGCTTTTCATTGTCGGTTCCACAATTTCGGGGATATCCTCCAGGGTGGGATAGTTCTTGGTTCCAGGTTTTCTGGTTATGAAGCGAGCATTATCCCTGTATGCACGATGAAAATTGTCGTCAAAGCTCAGGTAACCGCTGTAAAACCTGCCGGTGTCAACCTGCCCGGAAGAAATCTGATCGAAAAGGTCACAGACAATATCGTCTGATTCTCCCTGAAATGCATAATCGATGCCGCATTTTTCCAGTTCTTCCGGAAAAAGTGTGAATTCCCAAACGCCCGGACCGCCAACAACGAGTTTTGCCTTCTTTCCTTTCCTAACTGCATTTATCTTCTCCATCAGCCTGTACCATTCGCGTCTGACCCACGGATAACCCGTGCTTTCGAAGAGTATCATGTAGGATACTGTAAGAGGACCAGTTCCAAGAGGGTCCATCGTGCTTACTCCTATGACCTCTGTATCGTCTTTGATAAAATTCCCCAGGTGATCTTCATGGGCGACGGCAACTTCTTCCCTTTTGTGCCTGGTCAAAAGCGCAGCTTCAAGCTTTCTGACAGAATAAGGCGCATACTTTACCCTCCCATCCGGAAGTGAGGGAGAAAATGATCCCTTCAGGTAATCGTAGAAAATTTCAGGAAGGACGTTGGAGGGAGCACACGGGAGGAAGTCAAGAAGAGGAAAATTACGATAGTCGTAACTTAATGTAGCATCTGAAACAAGCACATATTTTGTCATTCCATATTCCCCTCATCAGTCATATTTGCACTTTTGGAGCTGTATGATCACTAGTTCAGTTCTTAACTTTTTTGGAATAGTGGTATTTTAAACTTAGGTCTTGTTGTTATAATATAGTTTTATTTTTAAACCACAATTGTGTTCAAAAAGAATTACGGGGGGAGGACGACAGGACATTCTATTTTCAGACGACATTACCTTTCCGGCAAATTGTTCGTTGATTGTGGATTTCAAATTAATTTATAGACTACAATAGAAAGAAATACATTGACAAGCCGACTGCCGTTAACATAACACCGTCATTGGGGCACTAAACTATCACCTTTCATGCATGCGGCGGAGCAATCCCCAAGTTTAAAAGAAAATTACGCCATTTGAGCAACCCCCGGTGTCATGTCCAATAGGCAATGTAAAAACACTAAACTCGAACAATTCTCCGGCTGGCTGGTGAAGCAGGAAGTTAGACATTTGACTGTTACAGCACAAAACTATTATCTGCATTTACAATTGGGTTAACAGAAAGGTGATTCTTTGTCTGAAAAAAAAATCAGGGGCGAAATGACAAGATATGATGGAAGCACGGGTAAAATAGATGCATACATTACCGGTCCTGCCGGAAGTGATAAACATCCCGGCATTGTACTGATTCATGAGATTTTTGGTTTGAACGATCACACAAAGGATGTGGCTGACAGGATTGCAAGAGAAGGATATGTGGTTCTCGCACCGCATCTGTTTTCCAGCAAGCATGTACCGCAGACAATGACACAGCAGAACATACAGCTCACCATGCAGTTCATGATGTCTCTGCCTCCTGAAAAACAGAGGGATATGGGTTATGTCCAGGAGCAGTTGGCCAGGTACGACGAAACCAAGAGAGACGCAATTCAGTCGCTGATGGGCGTTCTCTTCAATTTGCCGAGGCAGAAACTTGCCGAGGAACTGTCTGCAGGGGTAGACTATCTCAATTCGCTTCCAAATATTCATTCAGGAAATATCGGTAGTGCCGGTTTCTGCTTCGGCGGGGCAATGTCTGCCGAACTGGGGTGCACCGGGAAGACGGCCGCGACAGTAATTTTTTACGGCCAGAATCCGGAGCCGATCGACAGGGTAAAAAACATGAATGGCCCCATTCTCGGGTTGTACGGCGCCTTGGACAAGAGGATAAATGAGCATCTAAACGAACTTGTCAGGGCATTTGTCGACTATGACAAGATATTTGAGTTAGTGGTGTACAGGGGGGCTGCCCACGCCTTCTTCAATAACACAGGCAGAAATTATAACGAGGAGGCCGCAAAGGACGCATGGGAACGTCTGAAGAAATTTTTTTCAGCGAATCTCATGTGAGGCTTCTAACAACGTTTATTAGGGCATCGGGTTTGATTACATGACCCGGCACACTCAAAATGGATACTGAATCGTCATGGGAAGCGGGGTGAGATTACGGATATTGGCATAATCGGCGTTCCGATGGATCTTGGACAGAAGAGGAGAGGAGTGGACATGGGTCCTACTGCCCTGAGAATAGCGGACCTGGACAAGCGGCTGGCGGAACTCGGGCACAAGATAACCGATTTCGGCAACGTGGGCGGACCCGATAGATCTACTGCGAGGCATGGCGACGAGAGAATCCGATATCTGGATGACATTCTCAAAATGTGTGAAAATATTGCTGAACAGGTATCGATGTGTGTATCCGGAAAAATGTTTCCTCTGGTGATCGGAGGGGATCAGAGCGTGTCCGTTGGCACATTAGGTGGGCTTGCATCCCATGGAACCAGAAGAGGAATTATCTGGATTGACGCGCACGGTGATTTCAACACACAGGAAACCACACCTTCCGGAAATGTTCATGGAATGGCACTGTCGGCCATTCTGGGATATGGACATCCGAAGCTGGCAAATTTCAAGAGAATAAAACCAAAGGCAATAGAGGAAAACACTGTTTTGGTCGGCGTCAGAAGCATAGATGAGAAGGAGTCGGAGCTTATCGAGAGGTCCAGAATAACAGTTTTCACCATGAAAGAAGTCGATGAGCTGGGCATCGCGAGGGTGATGAGGGAAGCAATAGATATTGCGGCCAGGGGCGTTGACGATGTACACATGAGTTTTGATATCGATGTCCTTGATCCCAGGGAAGCCCCTGGAACAGGGACGCCTGTTCCGGGCGGCCTGACATACCGGGAGGCACATCTTGCAATGGAGATGCTGTATGATTCAGGTGTAGTTACCTCCGCGGAACTTGTTGAGGTAAATCCCATACTCGATCAGTCGAACAAGACGGCCGAAATAGCAGTACAGCTTCTGGAATCACTCATGGGAAAGAGAATTTTTGAGCGGAAGGTTGCGGTAAGCCGAAGTGCGGTGAAGAAAGGTAACACTAAAATCAGCAAGCCAGGCACTTTCAACCGGAATGCAAAACTGGACAAATTCAAATGAGCAAACTTACGGAAAACCGTGACCTATATCTTCTTGTGACCTCAAGGGTCGCCAGAAGTCTCGCAGGCGGAATCCTTTCCGTAATAATCGGCCTATACTACAAGTATCAACTGCACCTTTCACTGACGCTCATCGGAGTGCTGTTCGGCATAGGGGCCCTTTTCACTCCACTCCTGACTCTCGGCATCGGCAGGTATGCGGATCTTCATGGAAGGAAAAGGCTTCTTCTGCTTACGCTTGCATTTCTTCCGGCCGCAGTTCTGATAATGCTCAGCACCTCGAATTTCATCCTGCTCGCAGTTTCTGCGGCGCTCGGAGGATTTGGGATAGCCGGAGGACTTGTAGGAGGAGGCGTGGGAGCCTCTGTTGCCCCCATGCAGACCGCACTTCTCGCTGAGAAGACAAACAGCTCAAACCGCACACTTATTTTTTCTGCATTCACCATCGTGTCGAGCGTTGCAGGCTCTGCAGGCGCATTACTTTCAAACATAAGCAACTACGACATGCTCTTTGCCATCGCGCTTTTGTTTTCGCTTCTGTCGTTTGTGGCTGTATTGCCAATACGGGAGGCATTCAGGCCGCAGAAAAGAACTGAACGGAAGACAATTACTGACAGGAAAGACAACAGCCTCATAAGAAAATTTGCAGCAACAGGAATGCTCAACGGTGCGAGTCAGGGGCTTATCATACCCTTCCTCCCGATAATTCTAAGACACCAGTTCCTGCTGACAAACGGAGAAGTCGGTGATTTGTTCGCAGCGGGCGGAGTGATTACGGCCTCCTCCATGATTTTGACGCCGTATCTTACAGCCAGACTTGGATTTGTCAAATTCATAATATCGACAAGAGTCGTTTCGACTCTTTTCATGCTGGTGTTTCCATTTGCAATAAATGCGCTCTTTGCCTCTTTAAGTTATCTTGCATTTACTGCATTCCGCGCAATGGCTCTTCCCTCGCAGCAGTCGCTGATGATGAACCTGGTGAGCGAACAGTCCAGATCGTTTGCCACGGGAACCAATCAATCCGCGCGGCTCTTTCCCGCGGTTGCCGCTTCCCTGTCATCAGGTGCCATCCAGGATGCCTATCCCGTTTCGATCCCTTTCGAGATGGCAGTTGTCCTCAACTTCTTCAATGTCTACCTGTATCACCGCTTTTTCGGTAAAATGCCCGAGGCAAACGTGGCGAAGATTGCCCCGCATATTGAATAAGACCTTTCGTGTCAACCCACTGACACATCAGAGAATCAACATCTGAAAGCACATGCGAAAAATGTAGCGTTTACCGATTTCAGTGGTACAGGAATCGTTAAAAAGAAAATCAGTGCGGGGAAATGAAGCTATAAAACTGCTTCAGTAAAACAAAGTTGAGGCTCGTCAATGATTTATAATAGTAGGTAGTTAAACACTTAACTGTTATGGTTGAATACAAATGGGTCGCGCTTTCAAACACCACGCTTGGTGTTATGATGGCGATGATAAACAGCACAATAATTTTAATTTCGCTCCCTGCAATTTTCAAGGGCATAGGCATAAATCCGCTCACCTCGTTCCAGTACCTTCTCTGGATATTGTTTGGCTACAATATTGTTACAGCAACCCTTCTCGTGACATTCGGGAGACTGTCTGACATATTCGGAAGGGTCAAACTCTACAACATGGGCTTCGCCATCTTTACAATCGGTTCAATTGCACTGTCTCTCACCCCCGGGAGGGGGGACACTGCAGCCAACTTCATCATACTCTTCAGGATCGTTCAGGGCATAGGAGGAGCATTTCTCTTTTCCAACAGCGCTGCGATTCTGACTGACGCGTTTCCGCACAACGAACGCGGTAAGGCACTCGGCGTAAACCAGATTGCGGCTCTCGCGGGCTCACTTGTCGGTCTTATTCTCGGCGGCGTTCTCGCATCCTATGACTGGAGATATGTTTTTCTCGTAAGCGTTCCGTTCGGGCTGTTCGGAACGCTCTGGTCATACTATAAACTCAGGGAACTGGTAAAGCCTGAGCGGAAGAGCAGGATAGACATCGCCGGCAACACAACATTCGCCGCGGGCCTGACACTGCTTTTAATTGGTGTGACGTATGGTTTGATGCCTTACGGAAAAGCCAGCATGGGATGGTCAAGTCCATGGGTTGCCGCATCTGTTTTCGGAGGCCTGGCGCTGCTCATTATTTTCCCGTTTGTTGAATTGAAGGTTGAACAGCCAATGTTCAACCTGAGACTTTTCAAGAGAAGGATATTCACGGCTGCGAACTTTGCGGGCATGCTTGCTGCAATTGCAAGAGGCGGCATGATGATCATGCTCATAATTCTCCTTCAGGGTATCTGGCTTCCGCTGCATGGATACAGCTATTCGTCGACACCGTTCTGGGCAGGCATCTATATGCTGCCGATGATGGTCGGCTTCATCATAATGGGCCCACTGAGCGGGTGGCTGTCTGACAGGCACGGAGCGAGGTTTCTGTCAACTGCCGGCATGGGCATTGCAACTCTTTCTTTCCTCCTCTTTCTTCTCCTGCCATATGATTTCCAGTACTGGGAATTTGGTCTTCTGCTTTTGATGCAGGGCATAGGAATGGGTATGTTTGCCGCGCCAAACACTGCCTCGATAATGAATTCCGTTCCGCCCGAACAAAGGGGCGCAGCTTCAGGCATGAGGGCAACGCTCCAGAATTCCGGTCAGACTGTGAGTCTCGCGATATTCTTCATCATAATTATCGATGCTCTCACCTCCTCGTTGCCCGGCGCCATTTCTTCAGCCCTCGCCTCAGCCGGCGCCTCTTCACAGCTGATTGCAATAATTCGATCATTGCCGGCGACAGGCGAATTGTTCTCGGCGTTTCTTGGCTATAATCCTATATTGACAATGCTGGCAGCTTACCCTTCGCTGACTTCATCCCTGTCTCCCGCAACATATGCCCTGCTTACAGGGAAGCACTGGTTTCCGTCCGTGATTGCAAATCCGTTCATGAATGCGCTACGCGAGGCTTTTCTGGTAAGCGCGATACTTTCGGCCATAGCGGGTATAGTGTCGCTCTTGAGGGGGAAGGTATACATATACGATCTTGAAGAGAATACAGATGCCAGGCCGGATATTGCAGCTGAAAACAGGACCGTGAAAAGACTGCACACGAGGTACAGGGAAATTGCAAGAAAGTATAAGGATGCCGGAAAACTATCCGACGAGACAGGTGCAAACAGAGGAGGGTCTAAATAATCCATGTCTAGGGCGGAAAAATCCATGAAGGCATGGTCTAACTTCATAGACGCGGCCAGGATGATGAAGAGGGATTTTGACAGGGAACTTGGAAAGTGCGGGATCTCATTTATCGAGTTCAAGATAATTTCCATTCTGGAGAAAAACGGTCCTATGACGATGGTGGCCATATCTGAAGAACTGATATTGACCAAGGCAGGTGTCACGCTCCTTACTGACAGACTGGAAGAGAAAGGTCTGCTGGAGAGGACAAGGAAGGAGGGGGACAGGAGGCTTATCTATGTGTCGACAACGGTGTCCGGCAGGCAGGTATTCAGAGAGGCGAACCAGCTGTACTTGAAGCTAGTCCAGTCAAAGCTTGACCTCCTGAGCAGCAATGAAGTCGAAAGCCTGATAGAAATTATGGAGAAGATGAAAGGGCTTGGCAGACGGGAACACAGCACCTCTTCCGTCTGATGCTCTTTCGGCACATTCCGAACTTACCGGCTCAAAAACGACGAATAGTTTATGAAATAACAAGTGTGATAGACTTATGGATGACAATATGTTGCCGGCCGCGTCAAATGTATCGGAATCACTATCGGACGAACTGACAATTGTTGAAGAAACGAGGATGGAAATAACCGAAGCCCTTGTCCTTGTGGGTTTCCCGACCATAGGACTTGTTAGTTCCATCGTTGCCAACCATGTGATAAGGCAACTGGATCTCAAGCGCATAGGATACATCTCTTCCAGATTTTTCATACCTACAGCGGTCGTAATCGACGGTGTTCCAAATCCGCCCGTCAGGATCTATGGTGGAGACCATGTTTGCGGACCTGAGAAGAAATGCCAGCAGGTCATTGTGATAACCTCAGAATTCACACCTCCGCCGGACACAATGGATGCGCTTGCTAACTGTATTCTTGAATGGAGCGCGAGGAAAAGGAGTTCCACGATAATTTCACTCGAAGGAATAAACACACCATCTGACACCGCTCAGACAGAGCCGTCGATTTTTGGCGTCGGAAGCACGCTGGAGGCAAGACACATGCTGAAGGATTTCGGCGTTGAGCAGATGAGTGACGGGATGGTTGGCGGCCTGTCAGGCGTACTGCTTCACAAGGGATCGGTCAGCAGGAGGAACGTCATTTCACTACTCGCAGAAACGCCTGCAAATTATCCGGGTGCGAGATCGGCTGCCAGAACTATCGAAGTGCTAGACCACATGCTGCCACTCATAAAGCTGGATCCGAAACCGCTCTACAAGAAGGCGACCGAAATAGAGAACGCGATTAAGGATGCCCTTTCAAAATCCAGGCCTCAGGGAGAACTGGGTTTCAGCGAAAATAACCCGGCCTATAGTTGAAACTAGGGGGACGAAACTCTTGACAGGGGGAAGAAGAAAGGCAGCTCTTGCTGTTTTCGTCTCTGCTGTTGCCATACTGTCCATAGCTGCCTATTCCGTTTTAACTCCCGGAGCTGTTGCCGGACATAAAGTGAGAGCAACACTGATCATTGATTTCAACAATGGGCATCCTCACAGTTTCTACAAATACAAGGTTTTCTGGCGAATGACCGGCGGTAAATGGGAATTCACTGAAGAGGCATCAAATATCACGACATATGTGTTTGAGAACGTGACCGTCAGCACTCCTGACGTCTGGGTGCTGATGAACGAATCGTCGGGAATTATGCGATCTACCGCGGGATACGGCCTTATGATAGTGAAAACCTACTATCCTGAATATTCTGACTATTTCATAACATCTATAGCCGGTGTTTCCAACAGCAATACACTCGGTCTCTACTGGCAGTATGATGTAAACGGCTCGCTGGCCCTGTACGGTGTGCTGCACGAAACAATTCACCAGGGGAGCACTGTTGACTGGTTCTTCGGCAGCTACAGTGGTCAGTAAGATAACTGGGGTCAGACGCTGAGCTCGTCCATGTATTCCCTTATGTCAGCCAGCGGTTTCCTGTCCTTTCCGGCCAGGCGCTGTTTTGCAGGAGGATTGCTCATGTATTCGGGTATCCTTTCGCTGATCCTTTCCTCATAGGTCGGAATTTCGGCATTCCTGTAAAATACGCCAATAGGTATCTTTTCCCCCCATTCCGTGGCCCTCCTCATCGCACCCAGCATGACGGTTTCTGCATCTCTCCCCTTTTCGGTGTTCACATTTCCGTCATACCCTTCGCTTTCCAGTGTGTATACACGGGGGAAGGCCCTGCCGTTGTTCTCTCCTGCCCTGTCCTCTCCATTATACCACTCTTTTGTGTTGATATCGTTATATGTTGGGCAAGGCTGAAGAACATCAAGGAAGGCTGTTCCCTTGTGCTCCATTGCCATCTTAATCAGATTCTTGAGATGCTGTACATTAAACGAGTAGCCACGGGCAACAAATGTATATCCGCATGCCATTGCCAGTATCAGCGGGTTGATGTTGCTTGTAATATTGGGGAAATTGAGTCCCTTTGTCTTCGTACCCAGTTTCAGCGTAGGAGACGCCTGGCCCTTCGTAAGGCCGTAAACACCATTATCATGTATAATGTAGACCATATCCACATTCCTCCTTCCGGCGCTCACAAAATGGCCCGCGCCTATTCCCAGGCCGTCACCATCTCCGCCGACAGCCACCACGTTCAGATGCGGATTTGCGAGTTTTATGCCGGTTGCAAACGGCAACGGTCTGCCATGAAGCGTGTGCACACCTGTTACGTTTACGTAATGAGGCGTCTTCCCTGAACAGCCTATGCCGCTCACAACTACCGTTTCATTCAAATTCAGGTGAGATTCCGCCAGCGCCATCTGCACGGCGCTCAGTATTCCGAAGTCTCCGCATCCCGGGCACCAGTCGTTGTGCACCTCAGTTCTGTAATCTGCAAGTTTAAGCTCCATGTGTCAGCACCACCCTCGCCTCTGATTTCCCTTCAAGTATTTTCTTAATAGAATCATATGCCTCGTCTACAGTAATCGGCCTGCCATTGTACTTTACAATCCTGAAATTCGATGAGATGCCAGTGTATTCGCATATAACATCGGCAAGCTGGCCAACATAGTTCATTTCCATAACTGCAAATTTCTTAGCCCCTTTCAGAATGCTCATTACCGATTCCGATGGGAACGGATGGACCAGCCTCATTTGCAGAAAGCCAAGTTTCTTCTGGCCTTCGGAACGAATCTTCTCCATTGACTCCAGTATTGATCCTTTCGTGGAACCCCAGCTGACAATGAGCAAATCCGGATTTTTGTCGCCAAAATAATTGAACTGTTCCGACTGCGGTATCTCCTTAAGCGCAAGGGAGAGTTTGCCCATCCTCTTTTCCATCATTCTGTTCCTGATTACAGGATCTTCGGTAACATGCCCAAGTTCAGTATGTTCATCGCCGGTATTCCAGAAAATCGCACCGGGCGTACCTGCAGGAACGCGCGGGCTGATGCCGTTTTCTGTGAATTTGAAGCGTTCGTAAACCTCCCCTTCCTTCATCACAAAGGGAGTTCCATCACCGAGGAACAGGCCCCTGTCAATGATCATCTTCGAAGGTTCGAAATAATTCATCACTGCAGTGCTGTTGGCCATAGCCTTGTCAATCAGATGAATAACAGGCAGCTGGTACTTCTCGGCGTAATTAAATGCCCTGTTCGCGTCATAGAAGCATTCCTCCAGATCTCCTGAGCACAGAACAATTCTCGGAAAATCACCATGTCCACCATACATCGAAAATTTCAGGTCGCCCTGTTCATGCCTGGTCGGCATTCCCGTTGAAGGACCCGCACGCTGGTAATTCGTGATCACGACTGGTACTTCATTAATCCCTGCCCAGCCGATGCCTTCAGCCATGAGTGAGAATCCCGGCCCTGAAGTACATGTTGCGGTGCGCACGCCGGCTATCGCACCTCCGATGGCCATGGTTACTGCTGCTATCTCATCTTCTGTCTGCACGACAACAATGTTCCCCTTCTCACCATCGCCATTGGAAGTGCTGAAACGTTCATATCTTTCGAGATAGGTGCTTTCGTCCGCGGCAGGAGTAATCGGATAATATGTCTGAAACCGCAGACCTGCTGCGACCTTTCCCAGAGCGACGGCTTCGTTGCCGTTGATAAGCATTCTCCGTTCGCCGTCCCTGCCAACCTTTTTGAGTCTGTAGTTGAAATTGTCTTTAAAATTGTCTGTCATGTACTCATATGCCACTTCAGCCGCAACCTTGTTTATGCCTGCAACACTCTTCTTGCCTCCGAACGTTCTTTCGATTGAACTGTTGAGATCTGACATATCATACTTCAGTATTGCGAAGGAGGCAGCAACCGCGAGCACATTTACCATCCTTCCCAGGACGCTGGTTCTCTTCTCCCCTGTTCGGGATGAGATGGTGCTGAGGAGTGAACTATAAGGTAATGCGTAAACATGGACGCCTCTCTTTTCACAATCACTGACAAGCGTGTTTATGGTGGGCGGTGTGGGCTCAAACTGCTTTATAATCTCCTGTTTAACCCGCAAATCGAGAGTGGGAATTTCGGCAATTTTCTTGTTGCCAAGCGATGGATCGTATATAAGTGCGCCGCCGGCTACAATTTCCTGGAAATGTCTTGCGACCGTCTCTTCGTCAAAGGTGGCCAGAACGTCTATACTGTCGTAATGAGCTACAACCTTGTTTGTATCTACCCTCACGACAAAATAACTGTGTTCTCCCTTGATATTTGAGAAATACTCCCTTTTTCCCATTATCCAAAGTCCGCCTTCTGCGCATGCCCTTGAAAATATATTCGCTGATGTGTCAACACCGCTGCCCTGTGCTCCACCTATGCACCATTGAAGTTTGTTTTCTATCAGACAATCACCTTTCTTTCATTAACTGACATGAGAAGCGTAAGCCAGTTGCGTGGACGGCAGCGACCTGTTTTGCCCTGCAGGGAGGCACTGCCCTTCAATTCAGTCTGCTCCATTCATATTTATTATGCCGAACTCTCGTACTTTAAGGTATTTAATATACTCTTTCGTATTTCTTCTTCTGATTGAATCCTGCTTCTGCTCTCCGGGTAGTCTCTGCTGAATTCCAGCTTTACAGTTGGTTCAAACCGATGCCGATGCCCAGGCGGGGTGCTGAGCTACACTGACGGTAGGGTGACTGGACAGTTCTCGCAATAATATTTGCTATCCTTCAGCCTGACTGGATGCCACTTGCCATCTCCGGCTATCAGCGCCGCGCCACAGTTGGAACAGACTGTTGAATCATCAGGAGGCACGAATACCACGTTCATATCGTATTTATGCGACCATGTCACTCGGCCGCTTTCCAGTCTCCTGCCAGCGATTATGCCATCCGGATTAATTGTCATCGTTCAGGCATAACCCCGGATGCATTAAACTTTATTCATCCTTCAAACAGCAGTCAAGCAGCAAGACAGACTGAATAAAATGGCAGGTTAATTCGGAAAGACAAACAATTGTCGGCAGACCGGAAAATCGACACTGATGCCGTAACTGAAAGAGTGAAGGGCAGGAAGGCCTGCCAGGAATCAGGTAGACATGTCAGGCATCCGTATTTTTGACAGCTGTCTTATCACATAATTGCGTGTTTCATCAGGACTTTCTGTTTTTGAAACGAGTCTGCCCTTTGACATTACTTTCCTCAGCATTTTCTCCTCCTTCAAGTCACAAACATTACAGGAGGGGACTCCGCTACCTTCGGGGAGGACATCGAATTGAAAACAGTCAGGGCAGCGGTACACTTCCTTTCGACCGGAAAACTTCCCTCTCTTTGCAATAGCGCTGCCGTCGACTTCGACTATATCCAGGGAATAGTCTATCACGGAAGCGTTGCTTATAGCCGTGCCGACGCCAAAACCATCAACACCGGCGTCTATGAGATCGGCTAAATCATCCTCCCTGATTCCGCCTGATACAAATATTTTGATGTCACCATGGCCTTTACTGTTTAGCTCCCAGCGCACTTCCGATACTATTGACGGAAGGCTGCCGCGCCTTGACTTTGGCGTGTCCAGCCGGATACCGTAGAGTCCCTTGATATTCATTGCAGCCAGAAGTGATTCCTGTCTTTCGTCTGAAAACGTGTCGACGAGAACTATCTTCTTTTCATCTCCTGAAACAGATTCAGAATAAGCTGCAAATGCCTTTGCCGAATCGCCGAAAACGATTACACTTGCATGGGGCATAGTTCCCTGGGGTGGATGACCAATTAATTCCGCACCTGCAATAGAAGATACTGCATCGCATCCTCCGATATATGATGCCCTGTCAATCATCGGAGCAATAGCTGGATGCGCACGTCTTATGCCGAAAGCAAGAAGTGTCTTTTTGCCACATCTCATTCTGTAGCGGGATGAGACAGTGGAAATACCAGACGAATGGCAGAGGAAACCAAGAAGAGGCGTTTCATAGAGGGCGAAATCATAGTAAGCGCCGGTTATTGTCATGACGGGGACGAGCACACCCTGTCTTGATTTGGCTCTGAACACTGTCCCTTCCCTGAAGGAGTATATATCCACTGGCTTGCCCTCGAAAAGTCTCAGTGCCTCAGCAAGTCCGGAATAGATTCCCCATATCCATCCTTCCGGCAATTCGCTGGTTGTTACTTCGGCAGTCACTTTCAGCTTTTCTAGACCGTTTTCTTTGAGTATTTTTCTTGTTCTCGTAAAATAAACGTCGGTTGTATAGCCACTATCAATCTGTTTGTCTGTAGCCGTAAAGAATTTCTTCAGAGTTCCACCTGTTTCAGGCTCAGTATCTTTGTTCCGTAGATTGTCTCCATATACTTTAGCGCTCTCTCCTTCGCATCCGCGCTTATACTCTCGACACATTCCCTCACAGCCAATGTGGTGTACCCCCTGTAGAATGCATCAGCAACATTATGCTGGACGCATATGTCAGCGCTTATCCCTGCAAAAATAATACTTCTGGCGCCAATTCTTTTCAGTTTCCGATCAATGCCTGTATTCAGAAATGCTGAGTACTGCCGCTTACTGAATACAGTCTCGTCTTTTTCCGGTTTCAGGGTTGTCACTATTTCAGAGGCTGTGGTACCCTCCATTGCATGCTTTCCCCATACCTTCAATTCAGGGTCGTTTTCCCTGTGCGCATCCCTGACATAGATTACAGGGATTTCAGCCTGCCGGGCTTTATTCAACAGTGTGAGCACATGAGGCACCATTTTTTCTGCCCTGGGAGAGCCGTATTTCCCGCTCACGAATTCATTAATCATGTCAACAAGGATCAATACAGTGCCCGCTGAACTGTTTCTCATCGAATTCACACCTGACCCGCTTCACTGACCATGAAGCGGCATGTTAAAAATACTGTTCCTGACAGATGGTATAAATTCACGGGCTAGCGCTCGTTTTTTAGTCATGACGGAATAAGTGATGTTTTTGCAATTCAGCCGAGTGGGTAGAAGGCTGTAAGATATTCCAGTATAACAACGGTGGCAATTATGAGCGCAATCACTAGCCAAGGGCTCAATTTCAGAGCCTTTTCGTCCTCCGCATCAAAATATCTGATAAGACCCGCGGCAGACTGGAAACCCTCACCTTTCTTTTTCGCCATTCCTGTTCTTTAATTCATTATTCAAGTATAAGATATTTTTGCGTTGCAATCAGGAAAGATTTTGGCCGCAGTGTTCAGTCAACCGGTAAATGCAGAGGCGATACTCAATTCTTACGCACAATTGTTCCTGAATGGAATAGGTAAGTGTATCTGCAAAGCACTGGTACAGTTAGGTTAGTCGCATTTCAGATGGATCATTTGATCGAAAACAAATCCATACTCTCTGAATCCGGTTATTAAGAACGATTAGTGATAAGTGCTCAGATGGATTATGCCGATACTATGAACTTGGATGCGAAGGATAATATTCAGGTCGCAGGAAGATAGGAAATTGAAAAGCAGGAGTGAACGTCGACAAATTGATTGAAAAACCTGTCAGGGCAGTTGGTGCCGAACCTGCAACTTACCATTACTACACAATTCTCAGAATGCATCTTATTGGGCCTGAAGGCGAGAGGCTGAAGGAGATTGCAGTGGATGCAAGATTTGAAGACAGGCTGCACTTCGAGCTGATGACTCCAAGGATCTACGAACTTGACGGAGAACCTCCCAGTGATATAAGGAAATTCGCCGACCAGTCATCGTACCCGGATGCTTACTTGCCAGATGATTGTAAGGACCACAAATCGATATTGAAGGTGCCGCTTCGGGCTGAGCAGTGTGCAATTTGCGTGTGGTCTGAGGTCTGTCACATGATTGCCGGTGGCAATGACCATAGAACATACGATTTCGCTCAGAGAATTATGACTGAAGAAACTGAACGTGAGGCGTGGTTCCTGGAGTTTCTCTACGGCAGGCCATCTAGTCATTTCAGAAGAAGATTCCCAAGAGAAGGTCCGCGCCCATCAAAGTGAGTTGTTCTCACTTCTCCCCGATCTTTACCTGATTCCGCGATGTTTTTGTGGCTACGAGCATGCTCTATTGCCGACTTGAAAATACTTGGACATCTCCTTATTACAACTGGCGGGAAAAAGATAATTGTTATGTTCTTGAAGAATGGCGGAACAGCGGTGTCTTCTGCAACTTGCCCTCACCAAGGCGAACCGCTGGAATAATGGGAATTCAGGAAAGACAAAGTCATCTGCTCATGGCATTGCTTATGAGCTCCACGTTCTCAATCGAGTCCCTCTGAAAATCCCTTACTCCGAAAATATGGAGAGGGGGTAGCACGACTTCATATCCCGGCATTCCTGAATAGATGCGCAGCAGCTTCATCAATTTGCAGTTTTCCATCAGATTTGCGATACAACCTTCTCTGTTGCATTTGAGTTCTGAAAGATTCATTGATGCCAAAGACAGATGAAAGGAACCGATTGTAAGATACATCGTTCAAAAGAGGGAAAGACTGAAGACGCTTTTTTTACCGCCTTTTGAAAATTAGAATCGCATAGCGCCTAAACAACACAACAATTACAATACGGGTGATAGGTGCGCCGGATCGCGATATGACTGATCAACCATTTGCTCTAGATAGCAAGCAATCGCTTCAGCGGCATCCAAACGAAGATCCCATTAAATAAACAGAACATTTTAAGTGCAAATTTGGGAATAAACTGCGGAACTGTTTAACGCTTACTTCTTATGACCTGCCTTTCTTTTCATAAAATTGATCATTCTGTCTGACTCCGCGACCATTCCGTCATTAGCAAGCCTCTTTTCGATAATCCCACAGTATTCAGGAATGCTTTCGGCGCTTATCCAGTTCAGTCCAAGGCGATGGCAAACTGCAATTTCAGATCCTGAGCCGCCGAATAGAATCAACACTGTATCTCCCTTCCTGCAGGTCGCCCTGAACAGCATTTCTGAAAGTTTTTCCGGGATCTGGCATGAATGGAATGTTTTTGCAAAACCGACATTTTTCACGAGATTGAATTCGAACCAGTCCCTTTCTGAGTTGGCCGTGCCGTCCGCAGTCCCCTCGAGCCAGGAATAAGGCATTCTCCCTGGGGAACCAGACTTAATCAGTTCTTTTATCCTCCTGTCGCCGGGATTTTGATAGGGCTGGGCTACGGCATCTTTATAGAATTTGTTATCCGGAGACTTCGTACAGTGAAGAATTATTCGATGCGCGGTTGTAAAGTGATGCTCTCCGTGACCGATGTTTGTCCTGTACACCCAAACGTATTCATAAACGTTATAAAAGGCGTTATCCAGATAATTGACACGGAGATATGCACTGTTTTTGCCGTAGTTTACTATAAAGAAATTTCCATCTCTCTTCAAAATTCTCCGGCTTTCACGCGCCCATTCTATACACTCGCCCAAATAACTGTTGAAGTCCGTCGTATACCGTTTTCCCTGATACTTGACGCCAACGTTGTAATCAGGATCTGCGAAAATACAATCGACACTTTCATCAGGAATGGATGGAAGTATATCGAAAATAGAACCGTGATGTAGCTTATTGAGCAAATGAAGCTCCATGACTTTTTGCACCGTCCGTCAACTCCTGCAGATATCTGACATTCCCGTATTTTAACAAATAGGTCGGGATCGGGTCGACGCAGTCGGTTAGAAATATTAATTAATTAACATATATGAAACTATTAATATTGCTTTTCAGTATACAGTTGATCGTGGTGTGCATCCACGTCCGAAAATCGGTTGAAAGGAAGTCTTGAAAGACTGAAGGAAATCAAACTGTGTTCAAACGCAGATCTCAAGAATGCCAGGGAACTGGCGGAATCGATTATGTCTCCTCCGGCATCGAAGAGAGTTGCAGATATTGAAAGAATGTTCAAAGCTCTAGGAGGGCACAATCGCATTGTCATCCTGCTCATGCTCTCAAGGAAAGAAATGTGTGTCTGCGAAATGACGGCCGCGCTCAACATTCCTCAGCCTTCAATAAGTCATGAGCTGGGGATACTTGAAAGAGAGGAATTTATAAAAAGAAGAAGGGTTGGAAGGTGGGTTTTCTACAGTCTGTCGAAAAATTTCCTTACAGACAATTTGATCAATCCACTTTTCAGAGAAATATCGGAAATGTCCACATGACATTTTCGGCAGGCGTGGATGGAAAGTCTGAAACTGAGTGGCTTAAATGAACGATTCCAAGCGAATGGCGAGTCCTCTGGGAGCGGGCGTTTCTGAAAAACACCGGTTTCACTCTCGAGTACGGGAAAGCACATCAGGAAAGGCGGTATTTTTCTGAACTATCTGCTATTTTCCGCATCCCTCTCGATATTTATCGCCACACTATGCCTCGTAATCTTGAGACCGGGAAACATCGGCATAGGATATACCGCCATGGCGGGTGGCGTTCTGAGTGTCTTGATCGGCGCAACAACGGTCGGGGATGTATTCATTGTTTGGTCGATTGTCTGGAATGCGACTTTTACGTTTGTTGCGGTAATAATACTTACGTTGATTTTCGATGAAGCGGGTTTCTTTGAGTACTGGGCAGCAAGGATAGCAATCAATGCACAGGGAAATACAAAGAAGCTGTTCATAATGATAATTCTGCTCGGTGCGCTGATCTCTGCCTTCTTTGCAAATGACGGAACCGCTCTCGTACTGACACCGATTGTTGTATCTGTGATGACAAGAACCGGAATGGACAAAAAGAGCATCGTAGCGTTTGTAATGGCGGCAGGTTTCATTGCAGATACGGCCAGTCTTCCGCTGGTCATAAGTAATCTCGTCAATATTGTAGCCTCCGGATATTTTTCAATAAGTTTCCTGCATTACGCTGAAGTAATGATCCTTCCCGACATTTCATCGGTTTTGGTAAGCATAGCGGTTCTCTGGTTGCTGTTCAGAAGAAGTATTCCACCCATCTATGAAACCGCAAAAATTGGTGTCCCTTCAGAGGCAATAAAAGACAGAATAATAGTGGGAATCGCAGTGCCTATGATTATCGGCCTCATAATTGCCTATTCCATTGGAGGAATTTACAATCTGCCTGTCTCATTTGTAGCTGTTCCTTCTGCTGCATTCCTTTTTCTGTTTGCCAGATTTAGAAAAAAGATAGACACCAGCGGGGTGCTGAAGGACGCTCCATGGCAGGTGGTGCTTTTTTCACTCGGAATGTATCTTACAGTGTTCGGACTGGGACGAGAAGGACTCACTTCGATTGTTCATTCAGCCCTTCTAAACATGGTATCACTGCCCGGACCCCTGAATGTTGTCGGAGCCGGCCTGCTTTTTGCCTTCATGGCTGCGATCATGAACAACATGCCGTCTGTGATGATCGGGAATCTGGCAATTGCGAAATTCACTGGACAAGTGAACTCGCAATTTATATTTGCCAATGTCGTTGGGAATGACGTGGGACCAAAATTCACACCTATCGGTTCACTTGCCACTCTTCTTTGGCTTCATACCCTTGAGAGAAAGAACAGCATAAAAATTGGCATTGCAGAATATATGAAGACGGGATTTAAACTGGCATTGCCGGTGTTAATTGTTACGCTTGTGGTTGTATGGCTTACTGTCAATCTCTAACCGTCATATGGTCAGCTGCGAACCTGAGTTGGGTGCAGGGCAAGGAGCGTTTAAGCGCCCGATACAATCATTTCGCTTTCCCTGAGTCGCCCTATTTCGAATTAGACGTGTCGAAGCAGTTGAATAATTTCATTCCCTTGTTCAATCATTCGTGCAGTAAGTACAGGGCAGCATGGTCGCTTTGAAAATAACAGAACGTTCACACAGGCTCAAGGATGTTTTCAGCAAATAAATTAAAAGAAGCTGTTTCATTGTTGAAAATTCGCTTGATTCTGGCAGAGAGTCGATAAGTGGATTATTAAGAACCGGATTAATATAAGGATGTCACACTTATTCCAAAGTGGAAAATGCACAGAAGAACAATGCAGTAACCATACCTGTCTACCTCAGCGAAATCAAAGCAAAGGACAGTTTCCCGGATTTGAGAAAAAAGGGAGCTCTCTGCCTGTTCTTGTCAGGAAGGGGATTGTTCATACAGAAAAATGACGGGCTGAAACCTCTCTTGTCTTTCGACGACATGGCAGGAGTCATTAACCAGGGAGCAGATTCATAATTTATTCAGTGCAGTTGAGAAGCTTCTTCGGTAAACTTGCCGGAGGAAGTCTTTTGGACGACATTACAGCGGGGTTGGAAGTTGATTGAACTCAAAGCTTGAGCGTTGCATCTATTTTGGAAAAGAAAGTATCATTGCTCCTGAAGCCGTCAGGATCTGTACCTTTGATTGCTGCAAGATATAGTGCCAGGAACTGCAGCGGAATCACGGTGAGGAAAGGCGAAAGGTGCTCCTCCAGTTGTATGTCCGAATGCAGGCAGTTGTAATTGTCGGCTGAACTGCTGGAAATCGTAAGCAGATTGCCTCCTGCCCCGGCTATGGACTTCACTAATTCGCGGCTTCTGATGTCACTTTCACCCCAGATGATCGGAATAAAAAGATCGTCCGGAATGGATGCTGCACGCATTGGCCCGTGTATGAGCTGTTCGATCTCAAATCCGTATGCATCAAGATAACATGTCTCCTGTATTTTGAGGGCACCCTCCTTAGCTGTTATCCTGTTGGGACCGCTTCCTGATATCCAGACCCTCCTGAGATCCGTCATTCCTGAAACCAGGTTGCGTATCGCATCCCTTCCGGAAATTATACTGCCCATCAGGGAGGTTATCTTTTCGGTTACCGCGATGATTCTGGCGGTTGCATCAGTTTCGGGTTTTCGTGATGCGATGGAAATTGAAAGGAGTATTGCAAGAGCTGAAGTGAAACTGACTGTATGAGCCGAAGACTTCTCCTGCTCCACTGTTTCAAATACAAAATCGGCGTCCCCTTTTCTGACAGTGCTGCCAATTCCCGTAATCGCGACGGTGACGCATCCTTTCCGGGCGCTCAACTCCAGCGCGCTGTGGCTGTACCGTTTGTAGCCGCGATGACTGATCACCATCACCGTGTCCTCCTTTGACAGAGCGGGCGGATAATTAACGAATTCATATGAAGAAAACGGCAGTGCGTCAACCGCCGAAGAGCCGTTACCGTTCCCCGTGAAGAAATAATAAGCCAGTTCTGCAGCATGTAGTGAAGTTCCTGTGCCGACAAGAAAGAGCTTGCCTCTTTTTCCGGATTGCATGATCGAGCCCAGGCGGATGACAGAATCCATGTTGTTGATCACAGCATGTGTTATTTTTTCAGGCTGAGAAACAATTGAACGATACATGTGAAATTCGTTTTCGTCCATATGAAGGCATTAAGTTCACTTGAATACTTAAATGCGTCAGTGCAGAGCAGTGTATGCATTCAGAGTGCCCTGCCTCAGACTGTAAGACTCGTTCAGCAGGAAGCCTTCATACCTTCTTCCTGAAAGAGGTCGGGGGAACACTGATTTCGAATCTGGCACCCTTCCCCGGTTCGCCTGTTTCCTTTATCGTGATGCCTGTGATCTCGAGAAGCTCCCTGGCAAGCTGCATCCCATGTTTCACCGGAATTCCGTCTTTGTGTGAAAATATCTGTTCTCTCTTCTGGAAACTGAGCCCAACTCCGTCGTCTTCATAGATTATCCTGCAGAAACCGTTTTGCACAAAACTTGCAAAGCTGATCTTAGTCACATTTTTTCCATGACGGAGAGAATTATCGATGAGATTGTGGAATACTCTCTCCACCAGCGGAGACGCCCATATTTCAAATTCGGGCAGGTTGATTTCAACATCTATTTTCTTCAAATCGAAACCGGAGAGGGATGTCTTGAGAATGGAATGCATGTCAAGCCACTCTGCGCCTGCTCCAACACTCTCCTGATAGTCTCTGAAAGTCTCAAGCTGCCTGTTGATGCGGCTCACGGAATTCTTTATTTCAGAAAGGCACTTCGAAATAACATCTTCCTTTTTTGAGCTGATGGCACTCTCGGCATATGTAAGGATTGATTGCAGGCCGTTTTTAATGTCATGCCTGACTATTTCACCCATTAGATTCAGTTTTTCGTTTAGCTTTTTCAATTCTTCCCTGAATCTTACCTCATCGCTTACATTCCTCATTCCCAGTATCCAGAATTCTATCTTTTTCTGCTCATTGAATATAGGTGAAATGTCGATATCCATCCATGCTTTCCCCGTGCCACCTTCATTGAGTTCGAATTCGGCCTCATGGTGCCTTCCGGATACGATCATCTTCTCGATATCCCTGACAGTCTGTTCGCCCGCAAAGCAGCTGAAAACTTCGGAGATATCGTGGTGAATGACGTTCTCCTCATCAAGTCTGCTGAACGCAAAGAAAGCGGGATTGCAATATATGATCTTTCTGCCGGCAACGCCGTTTTCAACTGTAAGGAAAATATAAGGCGATGCCCTGAGAGCGGCGTCGTGAAGCATGAGTTCGTCTCTGAGTCTTGACATGTCGCTTATATCTCTCGTTATGGATGCAATGCCTGTGATCTTTCCATCGTTGCCGCGCAGCGGGAAAACAGACACGCTTACATCGATATCGCCTCCACCCTTTTTGAGGCGCTTCGTTTCATATTTCACGAATTCCCCTTTTTTGACTTTATCCAGAGAATCGTCGAAAGTCTTACGCAATGGCGCAGGTATCGTTGGCAGCTGCTTTCCTGCAATCTCCTCAAGCTTCCATCCAAACATCCGTTCGAACGCAGGATTCACGCTGATCACCCTACCCTGCGCGTCGGTAATTATTATAGAGTCCGAGGCATTTTCCATCAGCGAGGATACAACCTCGGTCATCCTCCGCAAATCCTCGTCGGCATGCTGTTTGGATATAAACTGGCCAATCTGTTTTCCTATATCTTCCATAACGTGGCGGAAATGCTCCTCTATTTCCTTGCTGACCGAGCCGTAAAACATCATCACGCCGGTGCAGTTATTACCGTAACGGATTGGAAAGCCGTAGAGTGAGACAAGACCGGATTTATGTGCCGTTGCTTTTCTTACGTAGACAGGAAGGTCTTCCAGTTTGTCTGACCACAAGGGCTTCCCGGTTTCCCATATCATTCCTGGAACACCTCGACCTCTGATGAATACTGTTGACTCCGTTTCCTTCCTGAAAGGCTCTGAGTCAATTTCACGTGAAAAATACTGGCAGAGGAGTTCTAGGCAGGTGTTTGTCCTGTCGGGAAGCCAGATCTCAGCCGCCTGCCATTCGATAGCGTCACACATCGCTCTGAGAAGGGACGGCCCGGCGCTTTCAATAGAGGATTCGGACGCAAGAAGCGATGTGACCGCAAAGCGCATGTTCGTGGCCCTTTCTGCTATCCTCTCTGCTGTCACGTCGCTGAAAACCATAACTATGCCTATCACCGATTCTCTACTGTCAATAATTGGTGCAGCAGAGTCCTTTATTGAACGAATTCTGCCGTTTTTGGAGATCAGGGCAGTATGGTTTGCAAGGCCGACAATAGTTCCCGTAGACATGACACGATCCACGGGTACTTCGGCAGGCAATCCGGTTTTCTCGTTGATTATCCTGAAAATATCCGTTACGGGTCTGCCTACTGCCTCCTCCTTTGTGTATCCTGTCAGCTTTTCAGCCATTGTGTTGAGAAACAGGATTTTGCCTTTCTCGTCGGTCGCCATAAGTGCGTCCCCTATGCTGGATATTGTTGTCTGCAGCCATTCATTCTGATTTTCAATTTCTTCCGTAAGCCTGACATATTCGGAAATGTCCCTGCCTATTCCGGAAATGGCGACAACCTTTCCGGAAGCGTCCCTGACGGGTGAAACAGTCATGAGACCGTGAAAGACTGTCCCGTCCTTTCTGATCCTCTTTCCACGGTATGTCATTGGTTTCCCTGTTTCCACTACGGATCTGAAGTAATTCTCGACTCTGGGCATATCATCATCGGGAACCATTGGGAGTCTTTTGCCCAATGCCTCTGATTCGTCCCATCCGTATATCCTGCGGAAAGAGGGGTTTGCCCTCATTATACGACCCTCCGTGTCAAACAATATTATTGCATCATCAGTGTTCTGAACAAATGATTCAAGGAGCTCCCTGGTTGCCCTGATTTCCTCTTCGGCCCGGCGTTTTTCGACACTTGTCTCGATAATATTGCGCATCTCCCTGATCTGCGAAGCAATATCCGTTCCTTTCTGAAAATAATAATCGGCTCCTCTGTTCAGAGCTTCAATGGCGACCTCCTCTCTCCCTCTTCCCGTGAAGAGAATAAACGGAATGGTTATCGATTTCTTTCTAAGTCGATCAAGGAATTCCAGACCGTCGATTTCAGGCATCTGGTAATCAGAAATTATGGCGTCATAATCTCCTCCTTCAATTTCTGCCAGGACAGACGCAGCCGATTTCGCTGTTTCTACTTTGATACCGCCATTGATTTCGAGAAGCAGCTTCACCGGTTCATGGAGCGTCTCCTCATCATCCACGTAAAGAATCCTTATCTCCCGACCGGTTACCATTTGCCCCATATCCTCCGTACTCAACGATGCCCTGTTTCATTCCATCCTGATCAGTTTATCCTTCTGCTCCTTATAATTATTTACGTTGCGCCCGTAGCGGGCACAGACAGTAACTAAAACGGCACGTTTTGCCGTTGCAATTATTTAGGCTCGTTTCCAACCCGCAGGTCGTGAATGTTGAACCTGGCAAATGCCGCATACAGATGGTGCTGAAGCATCAAATGCTTTTATCGACTGGACCTGACGACGTTTGTGGATTTTCAGTATGACATGGAACGAATTATGCCTGAAATTAATGCAGACCGAATACTATTCAGACCCGACCCAACGATTGACAATTCATGTCTTTTCGCGAACCTGTGCGGCAATCGCATGACAAATGAAACAGCATTGATTCTGGAATACTCCCATATATCCCAAAAACTAATTTCCCTGAATGCTGATGAATCTGTTCTCAAGAGCTGACATGCCTTCAATTTTAACTTCTACCGTATCTCCCGGTACAATCCATTTCCGCGTTCCCTCCTTCATCCCCAGAACGACTCCCTCAGGCGTACCCGTAAGTATGATATCCCCCGGCTCCAGTATGAAATATTGTGAACAGTAGGAGATTATTTCATCACATTTGAATATCATGTCGGATGTACTGGAATCCTGCCTCATTTCTCCGTTTACAGAGCAACTGATGCGGAGGTTGTTGGGTGTTGCCACTTCATCCGTTGTAACAACTTCGGGTCCAATCGGTGCAAAACCAGTGCACGTCTTTCCCAGCAGCCACTGACTTGTCCGCAGCTGTAGCTCACGCGCGGAAACATCATTTGCAGGAAAATACCCGAAAACAAATTTGAGCGCATTCCCGCGGCTTACATTTATTGCCCTCCTGCCTATGAGTATACCAAGTTCGGCTTCATAATCCACTTTCCAGCCGTCCGGTTTGATTGCTATGTCCTGCCTGTGAGCAGCAACGGAATCGGAGAATTTGCTGAATATGACGGGATATTCCGGTACTTTTGCGTGTGTTTCCATAGCATGTTTCCTGTAATTGAGGCCAATGCAGACAATCTTGCCGGGATGAAGAACACACGGAAGATGCTTCACCTCCTCACCGTTAATCGTGGCTGAAACCAGTCTATTGGAATTTGTCACAATATCAGCGGCTATTAATTTCGCGTTCTCAGGGTCACGGCAAAGATCGTCTACACAGTTGATGCTGCCGTAGCTCTTACCTGTTAATTTTCTCAGCGAATCTGCGTAAACTATACCGTTTTCTGTTCTAAAAGCCAATACGTGCCTGTTCCCATATGCCGCATTCAGGTATTTAGTCATGCATAAGCTCCAGGTAATGAATTCCTATACAAGTGTAATGGGAAAACAATGGTCCTGTTCAAAAACTTGGCGACGTAAATGAGAGACGACTTTCAGGAATAGACTACAGTGAATTGTCCGTTCGCTGACAGTATTGACACAGGAACAGGGAAAAGAATTTCTGATTCCTGTGCGGTTTTGACCCTGAATTTGTAATTTTCATTAATGTAGCGGTGATTCTCAACACCAGAATTGCTAACAAACTGTGTGTGACCGGCAAGGCGACGTCCAATGATGTTATTGCATTCATCCAGACAGTTAGAAATATCCAACCTTGAGAGCGCTGCATACTCTTCATTGATGTCGATGCCTATGCTGTTTCTGCATGCAGCTATTGCCGCGACTGATGTCTTCCCAGTGCCACAGAATGGATCCATGACGGTGTCACCGATGACGGAAAACATTGATATCAGCCTGTAGGGCAGCTGCACGGGGAACGCAGCCGTCCTTTTCCGGGTTGATTTCCCATTGTCCTGCTTTTCGCCTTTAATGTCATCCCAGATGTCAGAAAACCAGCAGTTTCGTTCTTCCCAGAAATATGCACTCAGTCTCCTGCGAATCTTTTCATCCGGGAGTTCGAATTTTCTTTTGCGCCCCTTTCTGAATATAAGTATGAATTCGTGTTCCTGAGTGACATAAGCTGCCGTAGGGAGCATTCCTGAGCCCATGAACTTGTTAGGTTTGTTCGACTGTTTCTTCCATATTATTTCGGGCAACTGGTCAAATCCTGCCGCCAGACAGCCTCTGATAACCCGTGAATGATTGGAAAATAAGCGAAAACGTCCCCCTGTACTCCTTGTTGCATCGCCGACATTAATGCATAAAATCCCGCCATCGATTGTCTTTGCGCATATCAGGGTCCAGATTTTATCGAGTTGATGATGCATTGATTCGAACGCCGTTTCGGCATTTCCGGACGCCATTGAACCTGATATGCCTGAGTCGGACTCAGAAAAGAGCGCATCCCACATCTCTATCATTGGATAAGGAGGCGAGGTAACAGTGAGGGCAATTGAACTGTCTGGTAGTTGGGCTATTCCTTCAGCCGCATCGCAATTAATGATCCTGTGACTCGTTTCGAACTGCAAAGATCACTGCCTCCCTGTCTTCTGATTAAAAATCAGGTAAACGAAACAGGCAATTGCGGATGGTTTTAATCTTGGAAGTTTGAACATTGATGCCGCCTCAATATGACAGTACTTATCATCAGTTCAAATAACCTGTCCATGTCTTTGGCTCAATATTTGCCGCTCACTGTCTGAACGGCAGATATGACATAAAAAACAGTTTGTTATCATAAACCGTGCGCGAATTACATTTAACAAAACAATTTGTCAGGATGCATAATTTACATGCGATTTATACAATGTTTAAAAACAAAGTGAATCATACCCGCATCCATGAAGAGTTACTGCCTCTATCCTGACATAAGTGGGGAAAATGTGCTTTTTGTAAGTGACGACGATCTCTGGCTTTACGACATGCGAACAGGGGCGTTGAGGAATATAGCCAGTGGTTTTGGAATAATCACGTATCCAAAATTTTCTCCGGATGGTGAGAATATCGCCTTCAGGGCTGTCAGATATTCATCCCAGTCTTCTGCAGAGATATATGCAATGCCTTCAGGCGGAGGCGAGGTAAAAAGGGTCACGTACTTTGGCTCAGTGCTGACAACAATTGCAGGCTGGTCAAAGGATGGCAGACTCATTGTGTCGAGCGATTTCGGCAAACCCTTCATGCGTTATCCGGAACTGTTTGAATTCGATCTGGAAGAAGGCAGTTACAGGAAGATGAACATTGGACCTGCGACAGCATTGGCGTTTGGAAGTGCCGGAACTGTGCTCGCGAGGAACTCCACAGACCTTCCGCAGTGGAAGAGATATAAGGGGGGAGCTAGGGGAAAATTCTGGAAGGATGACAGGGGAAACGGAAAATTCAGGAAGTTCCTGGAACTGGACAGCAATCTGACTTCACCTATGTGGATAGGAAAGAGGCTGTATTTCATCTCAGACCACGAGGGAACAGGAAATATCTACTCCGTTGATGCAAATGGCGTGGATCTGACAAGGCACACCTCGCACAATGAGTTCTTTGCCAGAAATGCGGGGAGCGACGGGAGGAGAATTGTGTATCAGTGTGGAGGTGAACTTTTTGTCTTTGATCCATCGTCCGGTAAAAGTGAGAAAATCAAGATGGAGATCCCGGCCACAAGGATACAGACAAAAGAGAGATTCATAGAAACGAAGGAGTTCATTGAAGAGTGCAGCATGGACAGCAGTGCGAAAAATCTTGTGATTGTTGCAAGAGGGAAGCTTTTAGCAATGCAGAACTGGGATGGTCCGGTGCTCCAGCTTGGCAGGAGAGACGGCGTCCGATACAGACTTGGCAGGTACCTGAAATCGGGATTTATTGTAGCCGTGAGCGACGAGGACGGTGAGGAGAGAATCGAAATTTTTGACAGATCCGGCATCCGGAAAAAAGTGATAAACGTGGATGGCTCAGTTATGGCACTTAAGACTTCACCCGCCGGGGATCTGTTTGCTTATTCCACCAGCAGGTATGAACTCATAATTTCAGACAGTGCAGGAAGGAAAAAACCGATTGACTCGAGCGCCTGGGGTCCGATAGATGATTTCGCGTGGTCACCGGACGGCAGTTTTATAGCGTACAGTATTCCGCAGGGACACAATGCCAGCAACATAAGGATTGCAGGAAGAGACGGGGGAAAGAAGACTGATGTCACGCAACCTTCCGCAAACGACTTTTCACCGACCTTCGATCCTGAAGGCCGATATCTTTTCTTCATATCAGACAGGGAACTCGATCCGACTTATGACAGGATTATGTTTGATCTCGGTTTTCAGAAGACATCCAGACCATTCGCGGTTTCGCTCAGGAAGGACGTGCCATCACCTTTTATCTCTCCACCGGTGAAGAAGGAGGAAGATAAAAAAAGGAAGAATTTCGGAATTGACATTACATCAATTGAGACAAGGGTGGAAGCATTTCCTGTGGAATCGGCGGACTATGGAAAAGTAAGAGCGCTGAAGGGAAAGGTCTTTTTACTCTCCTTCCCGGTGGAAGGCTCAAAGAAATACTGGCTGTACTCCCGTGAGAGGAGGAAGGGGAAAATTGAGTCCTTCGATCTGTCTAACGGGGAAATGGAGACATTTGCACAGGACCTATCCGATTTTGAGGTTTCGGCTGACTGCTCGCACCTTCTGCTTCAATACGGAGAGGAGATAAGTATACGGGACGCGGAAAAGAAGGTCGAGGGCGCGGATGACAGGAGACCCGGAAGGAAGTCTGGATTCATAGATCTCGGGAGGATCAAGATAAGGCTCGATCCTGTGAAGGAATGGGAACAGATGTTCAGAGAAACATGGCGGCTCATGCGAGACAATTACTGGAGGGGGGACATGCGCGGTGTGAACTGGGATGCTGTATACAGCCGTTACAGCGCTCTGATACCGCGCATCAGTACAAGATTCGAGCTTTCTGATTTAATCAGGGAGATGCAGGGGGAGATGGGAACGTCGCATGCCTACGAGATGGGCGGCGATTACAGGACCGACACGCCGTACGGCATAGGAAGTCTTGGAGCTGAATTTGAGCTGAAGAACGGCAGATATGTTATCAGTGACATTTATGTTGGTGACCCGGCCAACGATGGAGAAAAGTCCCCGCTTCTTTCTCCCGGAGTGGATGCGAGTAAAGGAGACGTTCTGGTTTCCATAGACGGAATAGAACTCACACCCGGCAGGGCCCCGCAGAGCGTTCTTGAAAACAGGGCGGATGATGTAGTCAACATCATACTAATGCGTAACGGAAAGAAAAAGGAGTTCACAGTCAGAGCGCTCAGGAACGAAAAGAGACTCATATACAGGACATGGGTGGAAAGGAACAGGAACTATGTGCATGACAGGACAGACGGAAAAGTGGGCTACCTGCACATACCAGACATGGGACCTAACGGTTTTGCTGAATTCCACAGGATATACAGGCTCGAGGTCGAGAGGGAGGCGCTGATAGTCGATCTGCGGTACAATTCGGGCGGGCATGTTTCGGCACTGCTGCTTGAAAAGCTCGCGAGGAAAAGGATAGGATATGACAGACCGAGGAGAGGGGTGCCAGTCCCATATCCTCCCGATTCAGTTAAGGGCCCGATGGTCGCAATTACAAATGAGAATGCTGGCTCCGATGGCGACATATTCAGCCATGGCTTCAAGCTGTTCAACCTCGGCCCCCTTATTGGAACAAGAACCTGGGGTGGTGTAATAGGCATAAATCCGAGACTGAGACTTGTCGACGGCACCACTGTCACCCAGCCTCAGTATGCCTTCTGGTTTAAAGATGTGGGATGGAGCGTTGAAAATTATGGGACAGACCCAACGATTGAAGTCGAGATTTCACCCCAGGATTACAGGGCGGGAGTTGATACGCAGCTTGAACTGGCGCTGAAGGAAATCAGTTCGCTTATGGAGGGGAAGGAAGGGATTCTTCAGGCTCCGGAGATAGAAGAGCTGAAGTCAGCCTCCTCCCGCTAAAACGGGAGAAGCGTAATGGACAGCACCATTGAAATACTCCGTTGCCGATCTCCCCTTTCATGCAGGGGGACCGCTATTTAAAAAAGGAGCTCAGCTTTTTCGACCTCGTCATAATAGGTGTTGTCGGTGCAATAGGAACCGGAATACTGTTCAGCACAGCGGGCATGACAGGGATTGCAGGACCGGGCAGCATACTCGCCTGGCTCATAGGCGGCATATTCTACCTATTCATAGGACTGACCTATGTAGAGCTTTCATCGCTATATCCTGAAGCTGGAGGACCGTCGAGATATTCCCTGTACACGCATGGAAGGATGACGAATCTCATCAACGCTTTCTCAGACCTCCTGTGGTACATATTTATACCACCTGTTGAGGCTCTTGCCGTCGTCGAGGGTTTGAGTGCTTTTGTAAAGGGACTCATTGTCAAGGGTCTTCCGACTTTCGGCGGCGCTGCACTTGGCGTTGCGCTCATGCTTGTGTTCATACCCTTCAACTACTTCGGCGTGAAGGCCTTCGGCCGGTCAACCGTGGCAATAGGCATTGTGAAACTCGTTCTCTATCTCGCCGTTGCCTTCGGCCTTGTCTTTGTTTTCTTCGATTCGGGAAACCTGACCTCATATCACGGCTTCATACCGTTCGGCATGTCCGGCGTTTTCCTGGCCATACCGCTGGCGATGTTTGCATTCGGCGGGATAAGAGTCCTCCCGGATTATGCCGAGGAGACGAAGAGCAGAAAAAAGCTGCCTGCGGCAATTGTGATTGTTGTCATAGGTCAGCTGCTGATATATCTCCTCTATGACTTTGTTTTCGTGACAGGAATAAACTGGTCAAAGCTTGGTCTTGTATCGGGCAACTGGGCGTCTGTCGGAGCGATCAGCGGGAATCCGTTCATCGCAATAGCGGACAGCTACAATGTCGGCTGGCTGCTTATACTGACGCTGATCATAGGCATAATAGGTCCGTTTGTGGTCGGCTATATCTACCTTGGCGGCGGTTCAAGGGTGCTCTTCGCAATGGGCAGATCAGGAGTAGCATCGAGATCCATGAAAGGGCTGAGTGAAACCTATTCCATACCTTATGTCTCCCTCATTGCGCTTGCGATCGTTGGGGCGGTCGTTGCGTTCGTGGCCGCACCTCTCCCGAATATATACGGTCTTATTACAGATTCCGTTGTGGCCGGTTATATAGGTTTTTCAGCCAATCCCGTAGCAATGACAGTTTCCCGCAGACAGGGAATGACCAAGGAAATGCTGCCGCTGGGAAGTGTGATTGCACCAGTTGCATTTGTAGCCGCTTCCCTTATAGTTTACTGGAGCGGATGGCTCTATGTATCATATTCCGTCCTGCTGCTTCTCATCGGTGTTGTTGTATTCGCGATCGCATTCAGAGTCCGAGAGAATATCATGAACTCGCTGTGGTACATTGCATACATTGCTTTCCTTCTTGCAATGACATATATCGGTAGCACCGGTGCGCTGAGCATACTGAATTTCTATCAGTCATCTCTTGTCGTTGTGATCGTGTCTGTTGCCATATTTTATCCCTGGGGAGTGCTGTCGGGTCTCTCCAGCAAATTCGATACGCCGAAATATACGTCGGAGGCAGTGCCCGGCACAGAATAATCCGGTGCCGTTCATAAGCCGGGGGATTTCGGCGTGCTATATCTGACAGACAGCGATGTCACCAGGCTTGTCACAATGGAGGAGACGATTGCCTCCCTAAGGGAAGTCTTCACACAGGTGGGAAAAGGGAGAGCGCATCTGGTTCCGCGCACGAATATCGAGTGTGGAGGCGTGCTGAGCATAATGGGAGCAATTTCAAACGAGTGGGAGCTGGCGGCTGTAAAGTCATTTTACAGCTCTGGAGAGCAAATGTCATTCATGCTCACGCTCTTTTCCACGCGCAACCCGGAACCCGTTGCGGTGATGCAGGCAGGGAAACTGGGGCAGATGAGAACAGGGGCCGCTTCGGGGCTGGCGACAGATCTTCTGTCCCGGCGCAATGCAAAGGTATTTGGCTGCATTGGCACAGGTTACCAGGCGCGCGCACAGGTTGATGCGGTGGTTGCCGTCAGGAACATCGAGAGAATAATCGTGCATGGAAGGGATGAAAGGAGGATGCATAGCTTCATGGAGGATATTCACTCAATCCATGATATAAGGGTCGATGGAGTAAGGGCCGTTTATCCCTCGTTTGCTGACGCGGACATAGTGACGTGTGTCACCACATCATCGACTCCGGTGATTAATGCCGGATCAGTGAAAGAGGACTGCCATATCAATGCTGTGGGAGGCTACAAACCTCAGATGGTGGAAATAGATCCTGAAACAGTTTGCTCCTGCGTAACAGTTGTCTCCGACTTGAAGGCGCAGGCAATGAAGGAAAGCGGGGAACTTATTGCCGCGGTTGCCTCAGGAGACCTCCAGTGGGATGAGGTTACTGAACTCAGCGACCTTCTTGCCGGTACTGCCATAAGACGCCGGAATGCCCGTTCCGGAAGAACTCTTTTTAAATCACTGGGTGTTGCAGCAGAGGATCTGGCTGCTGCCAGGATCGCGTATGAAAAGGCGACCGAACTTGGTGTGGGAAAGAACATTTGAATCCGTTACCGGTCAGGGCAGATGCATAACCATTTTTATCATGGATGTGATTGCATTACAATGATAATTCCGAAGAGACTAAAGAAAGGGGACAGGATTGGAGTTGTCACGCCTTCCGCCCCGCTGAACAGCAACGAGCTGGTGGCAAGACTGAACAATGGGATTGCCATCCTCAACGACATGGGCTTCGAGGTGGTGCTGGGAAGGAATGCAATGAAAGTGAACGGTTATCTGGCCGGTGAACCGGTGGAGAAGGCCGAAGACATCAATGAGATGTTTGCCGACAGGAATGTCAGTGCCATACTCTGCTCGCAGGGAGGCGGAACTGCGAACAGCTGCCTGCCTCATCTCGACTGGGATACAATAAGAAAAAATCCAAAGATCTTCCAGGGCTTCAGCGACATTTCAGTCATTCTCAACTCCATTAACAGTAAGACGGGGCTCGTGACTTTCCACGGGCACGATGTTGCCTGGGGACTCGGCTGGAAGCCGTCTGAATACGATCTGAACGAATTCAGGCTGAGGCTTATCGATGGGATGACAGGAGAGGTCAATCCCTCAGGTGAAAGGAAAACAGTGAGGAGCGGAAGTGCCTCAGGTAAACTGGTGGGGGGCAACATAATGTGCCTGCTGAAGCTTGCCGGGACACCCTACTGGCCGGACTGCAGGAATTCCATTTTATTCATGGAGGGATATACAGTCGGACCGGACGATTGTGACTATATGTTCCATCAGCTGGAACAGATGGGTATTTTCGAAGAAATCTCCGGCGCTGTCGTCGGATATGTCCACAGCCTGCAGAACTCGCCATTTCCCGTACGTCAGATGGAGGACATACTGCTTGATGTAAGCCGGAGTTATGACTTCCCGATACTGAAAATAAACGACTTCGGACATGAATGCCGGACAACAGTTCTGCCGGTGGGCGCCATGGCGAGGATAGACGCCGATGAGAAAATATTTTCAATAACCGAGAGATGTCTTGCCTGAATCAAGTTTCAAGCAGGTCCCTGAATACATCATCCGGCAAATTCACATTCACCGCCTCACAGTTCTCCTCAAGATGTCTGACGCTTGTGGCTCCAATTATTGGAACGATTGCAATGCCTAGCTCCTTCTGCATCCTCAGAATCCACGCCAGGGAGAGCTGCGAAGGGGTGATCTGCAGATCTTTGGCCGTGCTCGCTACACGGGCTGCAAGGCCCTCTAGCCTGCGTGCGTCAGACCTGAGCCCGTCTATATACGAGGCCCTGGAACCTGTGGGGACACCCTCAAGATACTTACCCGAGAGTATTCCCTGAGCGAGAGGGACATATGCAAGCATATCCATCCTGTACTTTCTCGCCACGGCTATCTTATCGTACTCAACTTTTCTCTCAGCAATATTGTACGGTTCCTGCATTGTAATAAACTGCTCGTATCCCCTGCTTAACGATATCTCTTGCATCCTCGTCATCATTTCAGCAGAGTGATTGCTCACACCTATGTAATGAACAAAACCATTGTGCACAATGTCGTTTAGAATACCCATCGTCTCTTCCGGCGGCGTGAGTTCATCTTCCCAGTGTATCTGGTACAGATCCACATATTTGGTTTTCAACCGCTTCAGGCTTTCCCTGATCTGCCATGAAATATGCTTTCTCGAAAGACCTCCGCCATTCGGGAACTTGGCAACCTCCGCTCTTACCTTGGTCGCGATCACTATCGATTCACGCTCATATCCGGACAGGCAGGATCCCAGGATTCTTTCAGCATTTCCCGAATGCTCCGGATGAAGATGGGTTTCGCTTATAGTGCCGTGGTATGTGTTGGCCGTGTCGAAGAAACTGATTCCTAGGTCCACCGCCTTCTTGACAATGCGTTCAGTCTCCTGCCTGTCGACCCTGTGAATGCCGTCAGTGTATTGCTTCGTTGAAGGAGGCAGATGCCATGTACCCAGGCAGAGCTGTGAGACTTCCAGTCCATGAAGATGCAGATATTTCATAGAGACGTATCAGCGTGGCAATTTAAATCTTCATTCCTCAGGAATCAGGCTAAAAACGTTCCTGCAGGCATAAACCAGTCAGCCGAGCAGATGCATGAAAGGATTGGACTGGAACTCCACCAGTTCTGTGCCATGCCTCTGCTGAACTCTGAAATTGAATGAGATGTCGGTCACCACTATGTCCGTGATTTCTATGCCGCTGGATTTCAGCCTGAGTATCAGCGTATTTGCAAGTTCATGTGACCTTGATTTCCTTTCTTCAAATCTCTTTATTACATTCTTTGAGGGATAATAATGTTTGAATTTACCGTTCTGTACTTCGTCAATTGCACCGATGTGTGTGAGCTTTCTGAGAAAATAGCCTGTTGTGTTCTGGGTGAGCCCGAGTGCATTTTTTATCTCCTTCTGCGTAAGACCGGGGTTGTCGTAGACTTCCCTGAATATTCTGCTGGAGCTTTCATCACTCAGGACAGTGAGCAGGAGTATTTCCGACTGGTCGAGATAGTTGCTTGGGTAGAAAACCGCTTTATTGTCAACACGGTCTTCGTTTATGAACTCGGCCCTCTTGAGGGCGTTGAGATGCCATTTGACGGTGTTGGGGGTAAGCCCGACCTCTCTCGAAATTCTGGACACGCTTGACGCCGGCAAAACATAAAGAGTCTGAAGTATCCTCTTCCTGTTGCCGGAAAGTATTTTCATTACTTCCGAATCTCCGCCCCTGAAGAACGGAAACGTGCGTTCAGATGACAAATTTTCGCCTCTCGCAATATTGCGCGATCTCTGCTCCAACTCCAATACCAGAATTCAAGTTGTCAGTCGGTTTATATTACTTATCCGACAGGTTTCATGAATGAGAATCCTGAAATACGCTCTTTAACGTGCATAACAGACGCCTGAACGGTAATTCTGCTGATGACAATCAATAGATTTAATGCCGTATTGAGCTATATTCGCAACTGATGTCTTCATACAGATACGGTGTGGCAGTAATCCTTGTCGTTTTTGCAGTCATACTCAGCACAGCGCAGGTTGTCGATGCACAAATAATTCAGCCTCATCCGGATGCTGCGAAGGCCCCTCTGGTGGCAGTTGTAAATTTTGACATCGGTGTCGATCAGGGAGCTTCGAACTATGTCCAGAGCGTTTCGTCCTTTGCCATAGCAAATCATGAGGACATGATAATCGTGATGAATACGCCCGGAGGGCTGCTAGAGGACATGCTGAGCATTGTGTCGTCTATTCAAAACGTGCAAAACCACGGCCTGAAAGTGTTCACATTCGTTCCGCCTGACGGGGCAGCGGCATCCGCGGGAAGTTACATAGCTCTCGCTACAAACGCAATTTACATGGGAAACGGATCCGTAATCGGACCGTCGACACCATACATAATAGGTGGCACATCTTCGGAAGAAGCGCATGTGGTAAATTTTTCGGTAGCCTACATAGGAGCACTTGCCACACGCAACGGTTATAATGTAAGCGCCGCGGAAAACATGGCGAGAAGCAATGTTGCATACAACTCGACAACCGCAGCAGCTGTAAAGCTCATTACGGGGAAAGCACAGACTTTCGATCAGTTTCTTTCGGCTGTTGGTCTGAGCGGAGCGTATGTCGACAACCTGCAGGAACCGCTTTTCGATGTTTTCCTGAGCACTGTCAGCAATGCAACTCTTGATGGCTTGTTCTTCATAGTGGGTGCGGTGGCTATTTTCATAGATTTGTTCCATAGAACACTGTTTCTCACTTTTTTTGGGGCAATCATGATTGCCCTCGGTCTGCTGGGAGCCGAGGTCATAGGAGCGCCCGTAGTGGCAATACTGGTGCTTGCAGCCGCCGCGGTCCTGATATTTATAGAGGTGAAGGCGGGACATGGCCTCTTTGCAACCTCGGGCATACTCCTGGGCCTTCTCGGCACCTGGCTGCTTGCAGGGAACAGCATCGGCTACTCAAATCATCTCCCCGCAGGCTATTCCCCATCACCGTTTGGTCTTCTGGAATACCTGCTGATGGGATTCATTGCCGGCTTCCTGATAATCGGTGCGGTCTATATCTCAAAGGTGAGGAAGGCGCTTATGAACAGCCCGATGCTGGTGGGACCGCACAGGGTGGTCGGTGCGACAGGCTGGTCGACAACCGATCTCGTGCCGGGAGAAGATGGCGTATGCAATGTGCGATCTGAAGACTGGACCTGCTATTCAGATAAACCTGTACCTAAGAATTCAAGGGTGAGAGTCATCGAATACGGGGAGGGCAGGATCAAAGTTGAGAAGATCGAAGATTCCGGACCATCAGAAGAGCAGGAAACCGGCAGATAGTTCCTCTCGCAGGTTTCAGCCCTTACGGGCGGAATACCGGAATAATGTATTGGAAGAACGCCTTTTACGGTAGTTATTTCCTTTTCCCCACTCTCAGTGTAACGTTGTCCGGTTCTATCGAAATGACTGTTATTTCATCGTCAGCAAGTATCTTCTCCGCTGAAACCGCAGTCCACAATTCGTTGTCCACGTCGACAACGCCCTTTTCACCCGGTCCGAACCCACTCTTGGCTTTTCCCTGTCTGCCGGTTTTAGTGTCCTTGTTGTAATACTTTTTAGTTATCTTCCTCGTTCCGGTTGTTTTGAAACCGTATGCCAGCCCTATGCCCAGCAGCAAAAGTACTGCGCCTGTAAAAAGCGAAGAAATGCCCGAACCCAGTGCGCCAGAGATCAGGAAATACAGCCCGCCTATGAGAAGCGCCATGACAATCATGAACGGGCGTATGCCAAAAAGGAACAGTCTGTCTACAATATTTTCCTTTTTCTGAGGCGCCCCATCAGTCAACCTTTCCTGCCTCCGTCTCGGCATCCCGGATCATGGCCTTTATCGGTGAAAGAAGCTGTGTGAATTCAGCAGGAAGCACGAACTTTGTCGCAGCACTGCTTCCAAGCGCCTTGAGAGTGTCGAGATACTGGAGCGTGAGCGTTTTCTGGTCAATTGTTTTGGCCGCACTGAATACAGTGCTCAGCGCCTGAGCGTAGCCTTCCGCCCTGAGTATCGCAGCCTGCTTCTCTCCCTCGGCTCTCAGGATGGCGCTCTGCCTGTCCCCTTCGGCCACCGTGATTGTAGCTGATTTCTTACCCTCGGCCTCCGTTACAACAGCACGCCTGCTCCGTTCTGCAGACATCTGGAGTATCATGGCGTCTGAAACGTTCTTCGGGGGTAGAATTTCCCTGATTTCGACATTTGTGACTTTAACGCCCCATCTGGTTGTGACTTCGTCGAGTTTGGTTCTGAGTATCGCGTTAATTTCCTCTCTCTTGGATAGTACTTCGTCGAGGTTTATATCGCCAATAACGGCCCTGAGAGTTGTTGTGGCGATTCCCATCGCCGCGCCCTCAAAATTGTTTACCTGAATAACCGAGTCGGCAGCACTTATCACCTTGAAGTAAATTATAAAATCGATATCGACTGGAGCATTATCCTTTGTAATACAGGTCTGATGGGGAATCTGAAGGAACCGCTCCCTGAGATCCACTCGGACCGGCCTGTCCACTCCGGGTATGATGAAGACGATGCCCGGTCCCTTTTCAGCCTGCGCTTTTCCGAGCCTGAAATTCACAATTCGCTCATATTCCTTGACGATCTTGATCATTGCGGCAAGGAATATCAGCACAATGATCAGCACTACGATGCCGCCTGCAAATACGCCAAGCGAGCTTGAGGACTGGAGTACTGCTTCCCTGAAGACGGTGTTCACGATAGAGCCTGACATTTTTGATCCCTTGGAGCCGATATATTTACTGCTTTAACAGTCTTTGCATTGCCGAGACCGGTTTTTTCGATGATGTACGACATCCGGGACCAAGGAGGTACTGGAAATCGGCAGCCATTGAAATTTCCGGTCCACAGATTAAGTTTTTATAACGTTCTGTGCATATTGTCTGACGGATGGTATGACGCATGTTCAAACAGACGGCAGACAGAACTCCCATTAAGCTGAACGCAAAAAAGGAGACAGCATGGCATGCAGGGAGGGGAAGGTCGCATGTTTCATTCATGGCTTCGGTTGAAAAAGCGGTTCTTGTCTATATTGTTGCAGTGCTGGTACCGTTCGGATACGTTGCGCTGGTTGATTACTCGACTCCCGTTCTGGGGCAGGCATTTACCTGGACCTACTTCAATATCTTTCCCTGGAATTTTGTACTGTTCTCATTCCTCTTTCTTGCCGGCGGTTCGTGGATATTCTGGGCACTCTCATATACACAGATGAAAACAGGGGAGAGGCTGCTTATTGAGGGGCCGTATTCACTCACCAGGAATCCAAAGGGCTTCGGCTATATGCTCATACTCGTGGGACTCGGAGTGCTGCTCCAGTCGGCAATCGCCATATTCATAATTACGCCTGCAATTGTAACAAGCTATTTCCTGTATCTCAGGATCCTTCAGGAGCCGCTGATGAGACACAAATACGGTGCAATGTATGAGCAGTACAGAACGGCAGTTCCTCTGCTGCTTCCCTATCATCCCGGCCCCAAGAGATGACATTTAGGATCGACCGAAATCATTAAAACTTGTAACACGGCCTGTTCAGTAGCCTCTTTCCTGCATCCTCTGTTCCTGTGCAAGTGCTGATATTTCGACTCCGTGCATCGACTCCCCGAGACCCTTGGAAACCTCCGCAACGACGGAAGGATCGTCAAAATGGAGAGTGGCTTCAACGACTGCCTTTGCCATTCTTGCAGGGTTCTTGGCCTTGAAAATACCGCTGCCGACAAATATGCCGTCACTGCCGAGGAGCATCATGAGCGCTGCGTCTGCAGGCGATGCCACGCCACCAGCGGCGAAATTGACCACCGGCAGTCTCTGCAGTCTGGCTGTTTCACTGACAAGTTCAAATGGAGCATCCATCTCCCTGGAGACAGTCAGCAGTTCCTCTTCCGACATCCCCTTCAGTGACCTTATTTTGCCTAAAACAAGTTTCTGATGCCTGACAGCTTCAACTATGTTGCCTGTGCCGGGTTCTCCCTTTGTTCTGATCATGGCGGCACCTTCGCTGATTCTCCTGAGCGCCTCACCGAGATCTCTTGCTCCGCAGACGAAAGGTACCGTGAATGATTTCTTATCAACATGGTGGAAGGGATCGGCAGGCGTTAGAACTTCGCTTTCATCTATCATGTCCACACCCAGCGACTGCAGCACAAGCGCTTCTGCGACATGGCCTATCCTGCACTTTGCCATTACAGGAATTGTTACAGCGTCGATGATTTCCAGGACCTTCAGAGGGTCCGCCATCCTTGCGACCCCGCCTGCGGCCCGGATGTCTGCGGGAACTCTTTCCAGTGCCATTACAGCCACAGCGCCTGCTTCCTCTGCGATAGCCGCCTGCTCTGCATTCGTGACATCCATAATAACGCCGCCCTTCTGCATGCTGGCAAAACCTCTCTTTATCAATTCGGTGCCGTGCCTGAACGACGAGATGTCGAGATTAAGTGGCAATATTCCACCTTCCTTTTGTCAACATTTACAAACGACGCACTTCTTTATCAATATATCCCATGTTTTGGAGCTGCCCTTTTTATATGAAAGAGAAATTGCATTACACAAATTCAGCAAATGTTCGAAATACAGCATGGAAATGTTTTAAGGGGGACCGGCATGATTGCAGCGTTATGCCGGGACGAATGGAAAACATAGTTGAATCCGGGACAGTAAAGGTGGCTGACAAGGTCAAGGAGCTCAAATCCAGGGGGCTTGATGTGACTTCGTTTTCCATAGGCGAACCGGATTTCCCAACGCCACAGCATATTGTGGATGCGTGTATAGAGGCCCTTAAATCTGGTTTCACAAAATACACCGCCTCTGCAGGTATACCTGAACTGAGAGAGGCGATATCACAGAAGCTGAAGGCTGAGAATGGCATAGATGCGGAAAGTTCCGAGATCGTCGTCACTCCTACAAAACAGGCACTATTCATGGCAGTACTTGCACTTGTCGACAGGAACATGGAGGTAATAATTCCAGACCCTTCCTGGGTATCATATGAGCCGATGGTGAGAATTGCCGAAGGCATCCCGGTGCCTGTCAGGGCCGATGAAGAGACAGGTTTCAGACTTACACCAGAGCTTGTTGCCGAAAAGATCACAGAAAAGACCAGAATGATAATACTCAATTCGCCGAATAACCCTACTGGAGCGGTAGCCGGGAAGGAGGACATTGAGGGATTGTGTGATTTGGCCAGAGAGCATGATTTACTCATCCTTAGTGACGAGATTTACGAGAAGATCATATATGATGCAGTAAACTATTCACCTGGCTCTTTTCCAGGAATGAAAGAGAGAGTTATCACCGTAAATGGATTTTCCAAGACTTATTCGATGACAGGATGGAGGCTGGGATACCTTCACGCCGATAAGCGCCTCCTGAAGGACATACTCAAGATCCAGACGCACTCCATTACCTGTGTGACCTCGTTTGTGCAGAAAGCAGGAGTCGCAGCGCTCAGAGGACCCAAGGAGCCCGTTGAAAAGATGGTTTCGGAATTCAGAAAAAGACGCGACTTCGTTGTCAGGCGACTGAAGGAGATTGAAGGTATGAATGTGGTGGAGCCGCAGGGAGCGTTCTATGCCTTCCCGAAATATGATTACGAAATGGATTCAGAGAGCATCAGCGAATTCCTTCTTGACAGGGCACAGGTCGCCGTAACACCAGGATCATCCTTCGGCAAATTTGGGGAGAGGCATTTCAGGTTATCGTATGCAACTAGCATGAACAACCTGGAGAAGGGTCTGGATTCTATGGAAAGGGCGCTTAAAACACTGCGAACATGATCTCGCCCTTATCGCATATTTTGCGGGAGCATGTTCGGAATAGAGTCTTCTATGGGATACGTGCCTCCGCATTTCGAACAGGTTATTGTGCCTGAGATAATTTCGCCTCCATCCTCTTTGGTTACTGCGATATCCAGCGGATGGTTTTTGCATACAGGGCAGGCAAGTATTTCCATCAGTTTTCTTTTCACAACTGCAGCATAACAGCTCAGTCTTAAAAGTCTTTTGTGCGGCAATGCGGCAAATTCGTTCTGTGCCTGGCTGCATAGACAGCAGACGTGTACGGACTTTAATTTAAGATCTGGACATTGAGCGAAGAGTGCCGTTTCACGGTCAGCCGGCAGTGTTTGGATCGATAACTTTCTAAACTCTTATGAAATGACCATGCTGCCACGGTGACGAGAAACCCAGCGCTGATACTGTGATGAGTGACGGGCGAGCCGAGTGGCACACCATGTCCTCGTACGATTTCTTCGGGACTCAGTTAATTAACTGGAAATAACTTGATTCAATACAACGGGCAGCCGAGGGCTACAGTGACCGAAATCGCGGCAGAAGCAAGGAACATCAGCAAATACTATATGATTGGAAAAGAGTCCATATCAGTTCTAAGAAATGTGAGCCTGAAGTTCAGGAAAGGGGAATTTGTATCTATTTCAGGCCCCTCAGGTTCCGGAAAGAGTACGCTGCTGAACTGCATGTCCGGCCTGGACACGGTAAGTGAAGGCGAAGTCATAGTAGACGGCAGGAACATAAGTGCGCTGAGCGACAGAGAAATCAGTTATTTCAGATCGATTAGAATGGGTTTTGTCTTTCAGAACTATGCCCTGCTGCCTGTGTTCAACGTGGTTGAAAACGTTGAACTTCCAGCACTAATTGCGGGCGTCCGTGGGACAGAGACGCGGGCAAGGGCAATCGAGATTCTGAAGTACGTCGGACTTGCCGACAGGGCAAAATTCAGGCCGAATCAACTCTCCGGCGGCGAACAGCAGAGGGTAGCCATAGCAAGGGCACTGATAAACAGACCTGCTGTGATATGGGCTGACGAACCGACCGGCAATCTCGACAGCATTTCAGGCAAGGCAGTCCTTGAACTCTTCAGCCAGCTTAACCGGGAGACCGATTCGACAGTAATAGTTGTGACGCACAATGAGGATGTTGCTTCGTACTCAAAGAGAAAAATCAAGATCCGCGATGGGAAAATAGAGAATGACGGTGAATCAGATGCAGATAATGGTACCTGATGTTTCTTTGTTGCTGCTAATCACGTTCGCCATAATCAGCGTATTCTCGGTCTCGATAATACTGAAAGACAGAACAATATTCAGGATGTTCATACGGAATGCTTTCGGCAACAGAAAGAGGGCAGCGCTCATAATAGCAGGGCTGATGGTGGGCTCCGCAATGATCAGCGGGGCGCTGGTTATGAGGAGCAGCATGCTTGAACTCAGCGACAACCTTGTTGCGCTAAGTTACGGACATATAGACGAAACAATCACCGATTCCGGAAATTCGCTGTACGGAGCATTTTTCAATTATTCAGCCTATAGCGCATTGAACTCATCGATATCAGGTTATTCCGGAATTTCAGCCGCCATTCCGATGATATATGAAACTGTCAGCGTGTTCGACAACACAACAGGTGTCCCATACCAGGATATTGGTTTGGTCGGGACGCCATGGTGGTCCAGCAGCGTACTGGGAAACTTCATATCCGCCAATGGAAGCGTGATAACTTCGCTTCCCGCAGATGGGATACTCATAGATGAACTTGCCGCAAACCAGCTTAATGCCACCACTGGCGACACTGTTACACTGTATTTTGGTCCTGGAGTGCATTACACCGGAAGGGTCGCCGGTATTGTCAGGGACAATTACAGAGGATATTTTGATTCTGGTTTCAACATATTCATGAGGCTGAGCGGCGCGCAAATTGCACTTCGCTCCCAGGGAAGGATTAGCATCATTGCCATCGCCAACAGCGGAACAGTACTTTCTGCTGTAAAAGTCTCAGGCAGTGCCATTAGAAAAATCGATTCCATACTGCCGTCAATCAATTCGGAATTTGGCACTTCCCTTGCAGCTTATCCGTTATTGCAGCAGCAGCTCAATACAATCCATGCCGAAATAAGTGATCTTTCCGATCTGTACCTGGCACTGAGCCTGTTCGCGGTAGCAACCGGTCTGATACTTGTTCTTGTCATTTTCTACATGCTTGCCGAAGAAAGAATGAGGGATCTTGGCACTCTCAGGGCGCTGGGTGCAAGCAGGGCCGGAATAACATACGGATTTGTCTCCGAAGGTTTCGTGTATACCGCGATTTCATGCTTTGCAGGCTCACTTCTCGGGATAGCAATTGGATTCTTGATGATGTACGGGTTTGTGGCGCTGTTTGGTCATACATTTTCACTGCCTGTGAGAAATACTGGCATACTGCTTGCATCATTCAGCCCTTCCCTGTCTGATATAGTTATTGGCTTCTCTACTGGAGGCATTGCCACTTTTGCAGTAATAATTGCCGCAAGCATTTTTATGAGTCGATTCAGCATAATAGATGCGATAAGAGGAAATGTAAATCAGCGTAAGGTTGCAGTCGGCCCCAAAAATACTGTGCTCGCTTTACTCGCCATTGTGTCGGTGTTCCTGCTGGCAGCAGGCTATTTCACCACATCTCTGGAAATTTCCATGCTTGGCCTGTCTCTGCTGATATTATCGGTGGTCTGGTTAATCGTTGTCATCACAGGCAGGAGTTTTGTTGCCGGAATTGCGGGAATCGGTCTGATCATCCAGTGGGGCATCCCACAGGCATGGAGTATTTTTCCGGATTATTTTGGCTATTCCTATTACGTCTATGTGGAATCAGGTATTTTCCTCGTTTCAGGAGGCATACTGGTATTCTTCGCACTGGAGCCGTTTCTGCTTAGTGCGATGAAACCAAAAAAGATTAATCGCGGAGGAATAAGCGCAACGGTCAGGCAGGCGCTTGCGTTCACCACTCAGAAGAAGACCAGAACGGCGATCTCGCTGGCGCTGTTTTCCTTTGTCATTTTCGGGATTGTATCGGTTTCTGTCCTTGGAAGTATGGTTGATCAGGCTGCAGTCCAGACGGTTGCAAAGCAGAGCGGTGGATACAATTTTGTCGTATACAGCGGTGATGGTACAAACATAACCTCCGCAATTGAAAACAATAATTCACTGAGCCGGTATATTTCCCGGGCAAGTCTGATTTATGATACGACAACAGCGTTTACCGCCAGCGGCAACGATTCCGGCCTCTTCATCTATCCGCTGGTCGGAATACCATCATATAATGGAACAGGGGATTTCTTTTCCGGGAACAGGTACCAGTTTTACAGCTACCTCCCCCGATTCAACTCACAGCGCAGCGTATGGAATGCTGTTCAAAACAATTCGTCTCTGGCGGTCATAGACATGACGCTTGCAGGCGTAAAGCAGGGAAATTTCGGTTCTGGCATGAACCCTCACGTGAATATCAAACTCGGCCAGACACTTACTGTGTACGGCAACAACCATACTTCCCATAATGTGGTCGTGGCGGGAATACTCGATGAGTTCGGTTTTCAGGGGGTCTTTGTTTCGGCGACGGCAATGGATTCCCTTGGCCTCAGGGGATCATCCTTTCCGGTTCTTTTCATAAGCCTTGCAGACGGTGTTTCACCAACCACAGCATCCATACAGATAAGGAAAGCTCTCACGGAATACAATCCCGTATTACTCAATCTCTACCTGATTACACAACAAATCACCATGGACATAAACGGAATAGTGGAAATGACTGAAATTTTCATTGCAATGGGGCTGGTTGCGGGAACAGCCGGACTCGGTATAATAGCCATGCGTTCCGTGGTGGAACGCTATCAGAGCATAGGTCTTCTGCGCGCACTCGGATTCACGAGAAGAATGGTCAGCGCATCATTCCTCCTTGAGTTCGTATTCATAGCGGTATCGGGCTCAGTAATTGGTGTAATCATGAGCCTAATAAACGGAAATATCATAGCAAGCAGACTCAGTCCCGTACTTTCATTTACATATTCCCCCGCGAGCGTCCTTTATCTTGTTGCCATATCCGCCACACTGACGATACTGGCCGTGATAAGTTCGGTTCGGGCAGTTTCACGGATAGAACCATCCGCTGCCATCAGGTACATTGAATAGGCGTCGTAAAATCTCAGACCGGCTTATACTGCCCCCTGACGGTCATCAGGCAGCTGCACCTGGCCGTTGTCCAATGTCGCTCTGCACAACGAACAATTTTGCCTTTAAAGATAAAAGATGACTAACAGGTGATGCTCTTTGACAGCGTCATATCCAGAACAGTGAATCCCGACTTCTCATAAAGATGCTGCGCCGCTGTGTTGTGCGCGAATACATGCAGTGAAATGCGGGTGATTCCCCTGGTCTGGAGGAACTGTTCCAGCTTTCGAAGAGCATCGAGTGCATACCTTCGCCTCCTGAATCCTTCAAATATGAGCAGATCCCACACCCATGCTCCCTTAGCCGGACTGGCATTCCCGATTCCCACCCATATGACACCTACCTTCAATCCGCTGTTCTCATCCACAATGGAGAAGAGGAAATGATCCTTTGTCGCCATGCCGTCCGGGAGAAGGCTGTTGAAAGTCTTCTCGGAAAGGCTCCGTGATTCCATTTCACTCCAGTCGCCTGATCTGGTCTTCTCACCGGCATAAAGCTCAATGCTGTTCTTCAGGTAAGCCAGAAAATCGTCTTCGGCCATCGACGCAAGTTCTACCATGATCGCGCTTATGAAGAACCGGTATATAATGGACTGATGTCCGGAACTGGCTGCCTGAACCGGTACAACGCCGGTTAGACGATCAAATTGACGAGAAAGCAGACAGACCGGTCATAAGCCGGCTGTCTATTCCTGAAACATCTACAAGTATGTTACAGCCGTCAGACGATCGTCAGTCAAATGCGATAGAATTATATTCATGATGAGCATTACTACATCGGGAATAGGGATGCCCATAGCTGCGGAGATTATACTCAGGAACAGCGTTCTCAGAACACACTGGCTGAAGAGAATTGCTGCCGGCGTAATTGACATGGTGACTATATTCGTGCCAATATGGGCAGTGGGCATGACATTCGGATTCAGCAGACTATATTTTGACTTGTTTTTGGGTGTTGCATCTGGAATATGCTGGCTTATCTACGGGACTCTGACAGAATACTATTACGGCTATACTGTTGGAAAGAAAATAATGTCACTCCGCGTTTCTTCAGAAAGGGGACAGATAATGCTCCGTGAAGCGGCGTTCAGGAACATATCCAAACTATTCTGGTACATACTTCTGCCACTCGACCTCATACTCGGCTTTTTCACATTTGGCGACCCCAGGCAGAGATTCAGCGACCGCGTTTTCGGGACGACTGTTGTATCCGCTCAGCCCGCCAGCTCGCTGATTAAGGTAAAAATAAAAAAAACGGGCACCTTTCATCCCTGAGGCAGCAATTATTCGAATAAAGTGAAACCTTCCGATGTAATCGCATATTGCAGGATCTTTGCCTTCTCAGGAAAACTCTTAACCTTGCTCAATATGAAATTGTTCTCGAACTTCTTACCTGCGCGTTCTCTCTCCAGTTCAATCAGTGTATCGCACAGCGCATCTATCGCGTTCTGCGTCTTGCTGTCGAAAATATCCTTTGTCATTGTTGCAAGAATTACGCCCTGGCTGCGCTTGTTATAGGCCTTTAATGTCCTGAGGGCGCTGAGAACCTCATCCACGCCATAATTGTCAAGGAAGAAATCAAGGGAGTCTATTGTTATCCTGAATGGCGGCTTGACTTTGAAAATCTCATGCGTCAGGAATGTAAGAAAGTTGAACGGTCTGGAACCGTCAGGTTCAGAGTCGAAAACGTCAATAACCTTTATTCCCTCCTGCCTGTATCTTGTCACTTCCAGTTTCTTCAGAAGCACAGAATCATAGTATTTGTCTCCGATGTCCACTATGTTTATGTCTTTGTTCCAGCCGAACCGCTTTATCGTGTGCAGAATCTCATCATTGCTGTCCATGGTGGAAAAATAGTAGCTCTTCTCGTTCCCGGAAGAGGCGAATTGCATGGCGAGGACGCCAAGCCCGGATCCCGGATGACCTACTACAGCACAGAGTGAACCCTCCGCAAAACCTCCATCCAGTGCCACATCAAGGTTCTTTATGCCTGACGTGAACGACATCATTCTCCTCCGAATCTGACAAGTTTATCGCTCACAAGGCCCAGGAGAGTGCTGACTTCCTGTGTCTGCTGTTCCTTTATGCTTATCATAAGAATCATTGCACCTCTTGAACGCAGGCTGTTGACCAGGATGTGGAGAAACTCACCCATAATTTTCCAGTCGTTGTGTATATGAAGCGTGTTTATCGAATCGAGAATGACGAGAACATTTTTGCCTGACGATTTCCTTCTCAGGTATTCCACTTTCAGCATGATGTTTTCCAGCATCGTCGGGCTCTCGATGAATATTATGTTGTCCTCCCTCTTATGCTGTCCCGTCATCATGTTTGAAATACAATCAATAAACTTGATCTGTTTCGTGCTAACCCCGATGAGTTCCATTGCATTCATTATTGCGTCCGCCGGGACAGTCGATGCCACGTATATTATCTGCGAGCCCTTGTCGGAAAGACTTAGCATGCCCTTGATGGCATCAAAATAGACATCTGTCCCAATCTCAAGCGATGTGGAGGTACTAGGCTCCAGCTTGTTAACCTCGCCTGCAACCTGGCTGGCAATATCGTTCATGACTGGCCACCCTTGAGCAGCGGAACAAGAAGCGTCCCGGCCGTAGTCAGATCCAGAACATATTTCGCACGCGAATGCGATGTTCCCCTCATCTTTATTACCTGAAGGGTCCTGAGCATATCTCCCTTCCTTTCAAGATTCCCCATGAGGACTACGCCGTCAGCTATTGCTTCCTCCACGCCATATTTTGAGTAACTTGCATCGGCTGCAGTCAGTTCCGATATGATGAGCGATGTTGTTCCCAGCCCGGAGAGCATCTTGCTCAGTCCGAGCATTAAATTTCTGAGCTTTTCCTGCGTATCGAGCTGATAAGCAACGGAAGTAATGGAATCAATGACCAGCCTTCTCGCCTTTGTTTCCCTGGCCAGATCTCCTATGGCAACAACAAGCAGGTCGACGTCCTCCAGACTCATCCTGTCTCTGCTGAAACCGAGTTTGCTGTATATTGTAGAAATGTCGATGAAGGTGAGTCTCCCGTTTTTTAAGAAGTCTCTTTTGAAAAAATCATACGGTATCATGTTTGCTATCAGTTTTTCGAACGGTTCCGTGACCGAAAGATATAGCCCGTTTTCGCCGGAAATAGCACCGTGGAGGAGATATTCGAGCGATAGGGATGTTTTTCCGGTACCGCAGTTTCCAGTGAGTAGAACAGTATTGTTTCTAGGGATTCCTCCTCCCAGAATGCTGTCCAGCCCTTCGATGCCGGTGAGACATTTTTCTCGACCAATGCTGAGGCTTCCCTCAGCCTGAACAGCCCTTTCGTCCGAAACCGTTCTCATCTGTAACCGTTCAATTGACCAGCTTTACAATTATCAACCTTTTTACAACAGTAACGGCAAATGATAACGGGAAAACTCATCTTCCGGGAAGCGATTAAGAATTAAACAGGCCCGCTGGGTTTTTTAGTAGGTGTTCCAATCACTCAGGTGAATGAAAAAAGGACCGAGGATGGTCATCGAGAATTGCGAAGAAAGGCTGTCAGATTGGCTTCTTGCCGAATACAGACATTGCGGTGAAATCTGGCCGGGACTGGTATTTACAAGCATAAGAAGGAAAAAGGACAGAAAGTTGCTGGAGGAGATAGGCGAAGTAAGCGAGCTCGATTCTCTTGAATATACCGGAGGCAGCGGATGCATAATTCTGGATCACATGGCTGCAGAGGAGCTGAAAAAAAAGGAAATAAGAGGTTATGAATACCTGATCGTAGGCGGCATCCTCGGTTACGACAGACCCCTGGGCAGGACTGCAAAACTCATAACGAGCAAATTTGATAGAATCAATAACATAACGAGAAACATGGGCAAGATACAGCTGACAATTGATAGTGCGGCATTTGTTGCAAGGGCGATTCTTCTGGGAGCATCAGTTGGTGAGCTTGAAATAAGTTCAGAAGTGGAAATAAGGTGGGACGATGTCCATACAACTTTGCTGCCCTACGGCTATCCAGTTGTGAATGAAAAACTTATTCTGACCCCTGGCATAATAGATGTGCTGCGAAAGGACTGGAATCACTGAGGTTAGTACCTCAGAACCTCATTTTCTGTAGTTTGCCACTGTAAGCAGGTCCCTGTGCAGAAGGTGACCAGTAACCCATGTCATAAGCCAGTTTCTGGAGCCTTGCTATCCTCTGCTCCAGGGGAGGGTGTGTTGACATTAGCCTTGCCATCAGACTGCGGGCGCGACCGGCGCCAACAATGTAAAGTGATGAAGAAGAAGGACTGACATGCAGAGGCGCAGTGGTGTTTGCATATTCCAGCTTCTTTAGTGCTGAAGCAAGGGAAAGCGGATCTCCAATGGTCCTTGCACCAACCACATCGGCCTCAGTCTCCCGTCTCCTGGAGATTGCCAGCTGGAGAATCGCCGCTGCTATTGGGACTGTAACCATCATAACCAGGAGTCCTAAAATACCGGTCTGATTGCGGCGCCCCCCGAATAACGCAGCAAAAAAGAGGGAATTGGCTGCCCAGGATATGGCTCCGGCTATCGTAGCTGCAATGCTCATTACAAGTATGTCACGATCCTTTATGTGAGCCAGTTCATGAGCCATAACACCCCTGAGCTCCCTGTCATCCAGAATGTTGAGAAGACCGGATGTAGCACATACAACTGCGTTTGAATGGTTCCTTCCGGTTGCAAACGCATTTGGCGTTGGATAGTCCGAAATGGCAACCCTCGGCATTGGCAGATTATATGTCTGTGAGACCTGCCTTATAGCGGCAAAAAGACGTGGCGCCTGGGATTCGTTAACCATCACTGCCCTGTTGCTCCGGAGGACGAACGCTGTTGAAAAGAAATATGTAAAAATATTGATTGCCGCCGAAAGCACGAGAAATATTAGCGCACCAAGCAACGGATCACCGTAGAACATATAACCTACAGCTGATCCTATTAACAAAAACAGCAGGGTAAGCGCAGCAAACAACGCAATGACACCGGTCCGGGGTCCCATATTTGCCATACCTCCCGATCGCGTTTACCGCGAACCTGTATTTCAACCTATTTCCGAAGGAAATTAGGTTAAGGCTGCAGGCATTATATCCGTATGTGCACCATAAATCGCTTCCATTGCAGTTATCGTACCCGGAATGCGTCTTCTGAATGGAGTCGGCGCCCGGATTAATTCTTCCTGGCTTAACGTGAACGGTATTCACAATTCTGCACTTTACCGCCATGCCTAATTTTCACATCGGCAGTATTAAAATATACGGGCATACTAGCTTCAATACACCTGCGCTATAGGGACATAAATAGTGCAGGGAAAATCAATCAGGTGCAATAAAATGGCAGAACAACTAGATCAATTTGGGATTGCTGTTGAGCAGATTAAGAAGGCTGCTAAGATACTCAACCTCGACAACGGAATGGTAGAAATACTGACACACCCCAAGAGGGAGCTGACAGTCAATTTCCCGGTAAGAATGGACGATGATTCGGTCAGAGTCTTTACCGGGTACCGTGTTCAGTATAACTATTCAAGGGGACCCTGCAAGGGTGGAGTCAGGTTCCATCCCAATGTAACCCTGAACGAGGTACGGGCATTGGCCGCATGGATGACATGGAAGACATCTGTCGTAAATCTGCCCTACGGAGGCGCAAAAGGTGGTGTTGTCGTTGATCCGAAGCAATTGAGCAGGAATGAGCTTGAAAGACTGACAAGAAGATACACATCGGAAATAAGCATAATAATAGGACCTGAGAAGGACATTCCTGCTCCGGATGTTTACACAGATTCCCAGACGATGGCATGGATGATGGACACATTTAGCATGATAAAGGGCTACTCAGTGCCCGGAGTGGTCACAGGAAAACCACTGAGCATTGGAGGATCCGAGGGAAGGGGGGAAGCAACCGCCAGGGGCGCGATGTATGTTGCAAGGGCTGCCGCAAAAACCGCGGGAATAGACACAAAAAAGGCAACGGTAGCGGTTCAGGGATTCGGAAATGCCGGCTCGATAGGTGCCAGACTTTTCCACAGTGATCTGGGGGCAAAGATCATTGCAACAAGCGACAGCAGAGGCGCCATATACAGCAAAGAGGGCATTGATATTCCCAAGCTTGAACAACATAAGGCGAAAACAGGTTCGGTTGTAAATTTCCCCGGAACAAGGAACATTTCAAACGATGAGCTTCTCATGCTGGATACGGACATACTCGTTCCAGCTGCTCTTGAAAATCAGATAACGGAAAAGAATGCATCCAAGATCAAGGCAAAAATGGTTGTCGAAGAGGCGAATGGACCCACAACACCAAAGGCCGATGAGATACTTTTCAAGAATGGTGTATTTCTGATACCGGATGTGCTTGCAAATGCAGGAGGCGTCACAGTGAGCTACTTTGAGTGGGTTCAGGATATACAGAGCTTCTTCTGGTCGCTGGAAGAGGTCAATCAGAAACTCGAAAGGGTTATGACGTCGGCATACAATGATATCCTACCGATATCAAAGAAGGAAAACATAGACATGAGGACAGCAGCGTATGTCTATGCGGTAAAGAAGGTCGTGGACGCCCACAGGGCAAGAGGACTCTGGCCCTGAATTTTTGCGGCGGTTAGATCGTTAACTCAAACATTTTCACCAAAACACTTTTCCTCCCTCTTCAGATGAGCTTGAGAAGATCTGACTTCGTGATAATGCCTGAGATCCTGCCCCTTCGCTGAACCAGAACCGCAGTGCTGTGTGTGAGGAGGGAGGCGACTGCTTCAACAGGTGTTTCTTCAGATATAACAGGGTATGCTTCATTCATCACTTCCTCGACCCTGATCCCTGCGAGCTCCTCAATGCTTATGCCGTCCCTGAGCTTGTCAAGTATTGCCTCTTCGGATATGCTGCCCATCACCCGTTCACCGCTCATTACCGGCAACTGTGAATAGCCCTTTCTTTTGAGGAGTTCCGAAACCTCGGCAAGCGTTGCGAAATTATTGACGCTCACCACAGAGGGGTGAAGAACATCCTTGGCAGTCTTTCTGAGCTTTCTGCTCCGTCCCTCGGATTCAAGTGTATTGAAAACCCTGGTTACAATATCGTAACTTGCAGATATGCTGTTCCTTTCCAGCTTTGCTATCGTCGACTGGCTCACATTGGCCGCTCTTGCAAGCTGGCTCTGAGTCATGTCCAGCTGCTTTCTGATCTTCTTAATGTCTTCAATCCTCGGAAAGGACATATGGTTACCGATTGTTCTCCAATATTAATTCGTATCGGAATAGTGCGAGCTACAATCCTGCTGTTTCAACCGCCGTCTCATGCATATCCGGTGCAAACAGCGATATATGGCGCAGGCAAAAGTAAAATTCCTTTTAGAATTTTTATATCAACCAATGCTATATCGAAGTTCGATAATGGTCTGCAAAATGACGCTATATACCAGCAGAGGAGGCAATCAGCGCGGAAGCTACATAGATGGCTTTGAGTGCAAGGGATGCGGAAAAAAGTTTCCGGTGGGCCTGAGGAATGCATGTGATGAATGCTTCCATTCCCTGGAGGTAAAATACCGAACCGAGGAAGTCAGGGAATTTCTTGACAGGGATTATATCCGATCGCAGCCGGGCAGCATGTGGCGATATTGGCCTCTTCTACCTGCTGATCCGGTTGTCGGAGCAGACGGACTCAATCCCGGAATGACTCCCTTGAGAGAGTGCAGGAATCTCGCCAGGATGCTGGGGGCCAGAAGGATTCTCGTCAAGGACGATACTGTGAATCCGACTTATTCCTTTAAGGACAGACCCGTTGCGGTGTCCATAACAAAGATCGTTGAGTTCGGTCTCGCGGGTTCGGGCTGCGCATCCACGGGAAACCTTGCGGGAGCTGTAGCTGCAGCATCGGCAAAATACGGTATCCCGTCATATGTGCTCGTTCCGTCCAGCACGGACAGAGGGAAGATATTGCCGGCGCTGGCATATGGTGCAAATCTGATTGAGGTTGACGGAACATATGATGAAGCAAACAGGATTTCAAACCTGATCGCCGACAGATACAGGATAGGGTTCGTCAACATAAATCTCAGGCCGTATTATGTGGAGGGATCCAAAACAATAGCGATGGAAACGGTAGAGCAGCTTGGGTGGGCACTGCCTGACAGGGTAATTGTACCCATGGGTTCGGGGGCGCTGCTGACTGCTGTGAGCAAGGGATTAAATGAGTTTGCTGAAACAGGTCTCATAGATGATTCTGCAGAAGTAATGATTTCAGGCACGCAGCCGTATGGATGCTCTCCGATTTCTGATGCCTACTCCGGAACGGATGGCATGATACATCCTGTTGAGAGACCGGAAACAGTGGCCGAGTCGCTGGCAATAGGTGATCCTGCCTCGGGTTATGAGGCCCTGTCCATAATCAGGAAATCCGCAGGTTTCGCTGATGCGCCGGATGACAGAGAGATTTTTGAGGGGCAGATGCTCCTTGCCCGTCATGAAGGCGTATTCACCGAACCTGCAGGAGGATGCGTCATTGCCTCCCTGCGCAGGAAGCTGGAGGACGGGACAATAGGAAGAGACGAGACAATCGTATGCCTCATCACAGGAAACGGCCTTAAATCTCAAAGGCATCTGGATGCCAAATCAATGGGACGCACATATAAGGTGGGAAATAATACTGAAGAGGTCGAAAAAATTTTTGAAAAGGGCATCGGAGGTTTGAACTGATGGTTACTGTGCACTTCTCATCTGCACTGCAGTCAATAACAAAGGGAAACAGGGAAATTGAAATTGAGTTTGAGGGCAGCATAGATGCCCTTTTTTCCAGACTTGCTTCTATTTTTGGAGAAGAATTCAGACGAAGGACATACGAGGACGGGGACCGGATACGCAGGTATATCAATGTATACGTGGACGGGAAGGATATAAGATTTCTCAACGGACAGAAAACAGAACTCAGTAAAAGTTCAGTTGTCGACATAGTTCCGGCGGTGTCCGGCGGCTGATAACTGCTATCCGGCGCGGGTACTGTCTAAAGCGATCAGCAATAAAATTATAGTAAAAACAGTTGCTGGAACACTGTGAAATCGCAGGCAATATCGGTCTTGACTGTTTTGCTATCGCTGTTTATCCTTGTTCAGGTGTTTCCTCCTGCAGCAGGCTCAAGCCTGCATATCTACCTCAATCCTTCAAACGGGGTCGCCTACTGGAATTCGGAGATCGCAACATACATAAATATTACCGGCGGAAATTTCACCAATTACACAAAAATTGGAACCGGCGGTTTCTCATCTGGCGCGTCCGTAAACACAACCACGCCCCTAGGCCTGAAGGATGAAGAAAAAATCAATCAGACGATTTCGGATTTCAACGACTCAATTCAGGTTTTCTACCTGGACAGCAGCATGAATTTGACTGTCACTCAGACAGCATCCGGCATCGGGCTAGTTGCAATAACGAGGCTCAACATGTCTCTGAGGTGGCTGCCGAACGGCACCGCGGGGGCATACAACATGACCTGGAAGAGTTTCAATTTCAGCGGTACGCTCAATTCGATAGGCAGCAGCGGAAATGAAATCAATCTGAACAGTCCTGCAAGCTATCTTGAAAACATCACCGAGCTTTCGGTACTGAACAGCAGCGTTCCGTATCTGAAGAGAGTGAACATACTGAATTTTGGAGAATTTTCAATTCCTCTCGCAAACTGGACAAGGACTTACTCTGCTACCGTAAAACAGACAGTCTATTCTTACCAGGCCAGTGCCCTGAACGAAACGGTGTTCAGGATACCTTTCATTTCCGGAAATGCAACAGGCAACTACACCATGTCGCTACGGGAGGATCCGTCAGCGATGATAGTGTTTAAAGGAAGAGGCTATGCAATAGGAAACACCATTTACGCGGTGTCGCCGCCTGGCCAGCCCTTCGAAGAAGCGGCAATAGCGACTGTAATAATCGCGGTTTCACTTTTTTCCGTATACGCAATAGCATCCAGGCGGGGAAGATCTGGAAGAAGAGAACGTTGAAACAAAAGACGGGCCGCCTCCAGAAGCTTTTGGCAGAAGCTCCTGCGCGAATTACGGCAAAGTTAATTAGAAGTCGGACGTAATGTGGAGTGGAAGTCAAATGCAGTGTGAAGATTGCCAGATGCCTGTCGAGCTTATTGATCTAAAGAGATTCAGCGACCTCATGAATCCCAGGGGATATGTCATACTGTGCCGTGATTGTTCCGAAGGCAGGGGATTGAAATGGGAGAAAGGGAAATTGTGCGAGCCTTCACCGGATGAGTAACGCCATTTCCGGTAAATGCAGAGAGTCCTGATGATAATGTGAAATAAGGCATAATGTAGTCAATTCTTCACAAGCTTTACACTCCCCTTCAGACGTAATTCCGGAAATCAGACTCCCACTGTTTTAATCAGTTCGTCCGCAGAACCTGAAGGAGAAGAACATGTTGTTCCCCTGCACAGGAATGCAAATGCCTTTTTCCCTTTTTCGGCCCTTTCAATCATGCCTTTTATTGTTTCGGAATAGAGTTTCCTGCAGCCACCGGAAAGGTCGACAAATATTGTCTCCTTTGCAGGAAGATAGATTTGCGAGGAGGCGGCTTTCAGTTCTTCGAAATTCCGCTCTCCCTCTGATCCGACTATAACCAGTGATGCCATACCATTCATATGGCTGTCCAGAGCCTGAAAATATGAACCTGCAAAAGAGCCGCTCTCAGAGCAAAAATGTGACGCAGCGTTCAAAATACGTTGCGAACTGTCGAGATACGAATGTTCACCCGTGACGGCTTCGAGCCTTTGAAAAAATATTGCAGCAGAGGCATTCGGGGAAGGATTAGGTGAATCGTACAGCTGTATGTTCTCAATCGAGGATAGTTCGTTGAAATCAGGCGTTGCAAGATATCTGTCTGTATCTGAAAGAAGCCCGGAGGACAGCGCGTACCTGCTGGACAGTATCTTTGCAACTGAAACCGCAGTCCTCAGAAAAATTTCATTTCCATGATAGCAAAAGGCATCTATCAGGGACAGACCCATCTGCACCTGATCCTCAAGCATACCTGTAACTTTCCTTGAAGAATCTACTACATGCAGGAATCCGGTTTCCTCATCGAATGAATGCGCAATAGAATATTCTATTGCCTTCCTGCAGAAATCTGCGTCATTGTCAAGATTGAATGCACGTGCATACTCATAGACCGAAGAAATGACCATGCCGGTCCAGTTGGAAAAGACGGTTCTGTCTACGCGCGGGGAAGGTCTTTTTTGTCTTGCGAGAAGCATTTTGTCTCTTGCAGTATTCAGCATTTGTTCCGCCTCAGTCCTTGTCAGGGAGAGACGTTCGGCTGCCTGAGGCACAGTCATCGCCCTGTAGAGTACATGCCTGTCACTCCTGCCATGCATTTCCGCCTCTCCCCGAATATGATAGACGAAGGATGCTACCTCCCTTTCCTTTCCGCTAAGCACAGAAGATAGTTCTGAGGGAGACCACGTCCAGTAATCGCCGTCATCCCCCGGAATCGCATCGGCGTCCTGGGTCGAATAGAATCCGGCTTCTGACTTCAGTTTAGTCATGACGAAGTTAATGATGAGGTCCGCAGTTTTTCTGTATTCCTCGTCCCTGAAAATCTGGTAACCGTGAACATAGTTTTTCAGAAGAAATGCATTGTCGTAGGACATCTTCTCAAAATGGGGGACTACCCATTTCTCGTCCGTGGAATACCTGTGAAACCCTCCGCCCAACTGATCGAAGATTCCTCCTTCCTGCATTTTGTTCAGAGTGGCTATTATTACTGGAAGAGCATTATTATTACCCCTGCGAAATGCAGCCATGAGGAATTCAATTGCGGCTGTATGCGGGAATTTGGGCGAGTAACCGAATCCACCGTATTTCATATCCGATTCGGCAATCATCTGCAGGCAGGCTGCCGAAAGCAGGGATGTCCTGACTGCCTCAGATTTGTCCTTTCTCTCTGTTTTGAGGGCTGACAAAACCCTCTTTCCGACCTCCGATGCATCGTCTCTGTTTGAGGAGTAATAGTCATGGACTTTTTCAAGCACTTCGTCCAGGCCGGGAAGCTGCCCTGACTGTTTGGGAGGGAAATATGTTCCGCCGTAAAACGGTCTTCCTTCATCATCAAGGAAGACTGTAAGGGGCCATCCTCCCTGGCCCGTCATCGCATTTACAGCCTTCTGGTAACGCCCGTCAATGTCTGGTCTTTCATCCCTGTCGACCTTTACAGCAACAAACTTTTCATTAATCAGTTGCGCAATATGTTTGTCTTCATAAGTTCCTTCATCCATAACATGGCACCAGTGACACCATGAAGCGCCGATGTCGAGCAGAACTGGTTTCCCTTCCCTGTGTGCCTTTTCAAATGCTTCATGACACCATGGAAACCAGTCAACTGGCTGCATGGCCGCATCTCTGAGATATGTACTTCTCTCATTAACAAGCCTGTTTGCAGAATTACCAGTATCCGCCATTGAAAATAAGGATCACTTAACAGATAGATACCTTTATTGTTATTCACTTGTGGCAGCAGTTGGCTGAATAGTGCAGCCGGCAATGGGAAACAAAAAAGATTCTTAAAAAATTCACCCTGAATGACAAAAATGAAAAATAGAAGGGAAAACCGTTTCCCCCATTCAGAATCCTCAGGTTTCTATTTCTTTCCCTTCTTTGCCTTTTTTGCAGTCTTTGCTTTTTTCTTAGTTGGCAAAAACAATCACTCCGTCTACCACATATACATTCATACAAATATAATTTACCAAAATTTTGCCGACGCTGATGTCAGAAAAAAATCGCAGAATTATAGAATGCTTCCGGAAATTCTATGAGTGTTTTTACAATATCAATTGCAATATTCTGATCTCCGTCAGTCTGTTTAATGAGAATCGGATTCACTGAAACTTCCGAATCTGTCATATATCGAAGTGGCGTACCTGCCGCCGATCAAAAACAGTTTTGAAAGATAATCTGCGCTTTCGTCGATGACGTATTTGGCAACATTACCGCCGCCGAGAACTTCACCGGCCGACAGAACAGATGAGCAGTGGCAGAGGGCTTCACTGAAGTTTTTCAGCTGATCACACTTTATTGATGCCATGACAAGAAATTCAGCTATCCCCTGGTTCGACAATGTGTTGTGCTTCGCCGGCAGGATTGAACCTGTCTTTTCGGATAAGGCACTCTCTATGACGAGAAGAGCATCATTGAGGCCATCATTTCCTTCTGAGGAGGGCCGCTGTAGTGGATGGGCGACAGAAATCTGAGCAAGGTGTGAGGCAGTCAGCAGCAGTTCGTACACTGAGATTTCACTTCTGTCGTTCCCGGAAATATTCACCTCAATCATGGAAGAGCAATTCTGAATGAGGTGTTCGAACAGCGCCTTTCTGTCCGAATTTAGTGACTGAGCAAGTATTTCCCTGAAGACAAGAGAAAGTATGTGATTCTGACTCATTCCGTCGGAGATCTTTTCCAGAAGCATGTTCAATGCAAGTTCCGGAATTCCACTTCTCAGGGCCGAGATTATTTTCCAATCAACTTTCTCATCGGGGACGTAGCTGTTTTCCAGAACATTATGCAGCTTCAGCTCCTTCCTTCCAATTGCCTTCCGGACCGAAATGTATTCGTCTGAAACAGTGCTTGCGGAAAGGCATCGGAGCAAAGACACGGAACCACCTTCATAGGCCGGGACATCGCTGACGATGCACCGGACAGCATTCCAGAGAATAAAAGCGGGAAACATATAAGAGTAACGCCTGACAGCTTCATCCCGGAGGACACCCATCAGCTCCTCGAACATACCTCTTGAAACTAATTCCACGATGATACCCTCTGCCCTGCCGGTTTCATTCTTTTCAAGTGAGGAGACCAGCTCGAAAATCAGCTGTCGATCTGTGAGTGATCCGCCTCTAGCCTCTTTCACTTTGCGCTCTGTTCTGCCAGACATCAGAGAAACTGCATGAAGAAGCGGCAGCTGTGTTTCCCTCCCAGAGATAAAACGATTCAAATGCCTTGAATGATGAACGATTCTCACAGGAAGATAATTTTCGCTGATCCCGTAATCCAAGTTGACTGATCTGCCGGCTATAATGCCGAAATTCTGTCTGTAACCTAATTCGGAGAATGCGAGAATTGCCGCATTTACCGCTTCTGCGCCATTTACAGCAAGGGCAGCAGAGTAATGTCTCTCGTCGAAATTATCTCTTTCCATAACTGCACAGGGTTCATTCTGCTGAGTTTATTGGCATCTGTTACCTTTCCCGGATACGATGCTCATGATGACTGGGACTGTTTTTTCCTTTCGTTCGCCCTTACCAGTCTGAGGGCCCTTCTCTTTTCACCTTCTGAAAACAACCTTCTTTCCTCATCAGTGGTAAGTATCAGTTTCGGAGCAGACTTGGTATGACCGTCCCTGTCAAGGGCTACAAGTGTGACTATTGAATCGCCCGCATGCTGCTTCTCGCCGGTCATCAGATTTTCTGCGGTCACGTTTACCAGTACTTCCATAGAGCTGTTACCGACATAAGTCATTTTCGCGTCCAGTGACAGCAGGTCTCCGATATGGACTGGATAAAGAAAATCCATGTGTTCGATAGAGGCCGTGACGACATTTGAATTGCAATGCCTCAGGGCAACAAGACCCGAAACTTCATCCACGAGCTTTAGTATCGTTCCTCCAAAGACATTTCCTGCTATATTAGCATCGGTCGGCATCATGACCCTCGATATGTGGGACACGCTGTCTGCCACTCTCTTTTCAGATATCACGTTATTACCTCGCTTCATTATCTGTCATAGGGTATAATTTCATTTAGTATTTTTGCAGGAAAAACTAAACCATACCAATGGAAACCGGGATTGGCAGTGTACTGCGCCAATGCTTTAAAACAGTCAGCAGATTTACAAACCTGTGGGATTTCGTGATATGTGAATGTGGACCGACAAGCGCAGTCGATTCTGTAATTCCGGCTTTCGCGAGAGCAAAATTTAATTAAGTTGGTCTTACTCTAACGGAAAATCACCGGGAGGTGCCATAATTTGACAGCAGGTTATGTCGTCCTTATTGCATTCATTGTGCTCACTGTCACATACCTTACCTATGCACTTCTCTATCCAGAGAGATTCTGAAGGGATAAGCAATTGATACCATTAATCTCCTTCGTTCAGATCGGTTTTCTCCTTTTTGTCATTGTGTTTCTTTCGGCGATTCTTGGAAACTACATGGGAAGACTCTTCCTCGGCAAGCGCATGGCAGCGGATCGCCTGATGCTGCCGATTGAAAATTTCATTTACAGGCTCCTTGGAGTGAATCCGAAGTCTGAAATGGACTGGAAGGAATATCTTAAGGCCATATTATTTACAAATATTTCCTTTGGAATTCTATCATTCATCATTCTTTATTTTCAGCCGCTGCTGCCCCTGAATCCGAATCATGCAGGTGGCCTGCCGGTACTCCTCAACTTCACGACTGTCTCATCCTTCCTGACGAACACCAACCTGCAGCACTACACGGGGGAGCTGCAGCTGAGTTACTTTTCCCAGATGGGCGTTATCACCTTCCTGATGTTCACTTCCGCAGCAACAGGCATTGTTTCTGCAGTTGCCTTCATCAGGAGCATTATAAATCAGAACTCAAAGGTCGGAAACTTTTATAAGGACTTTGTCACAACCATAACACGCATCCTGATACCCATAAGTGCTGTGGAGGCAATAGTTTTCATATACCTCGGAATGCCCCAGACATTCCAGGCCGCCATAATAGCGCATACTGTAGATATGGGAAACCAGTACATTTTCAGGGGACCTGTTGCAAGCCTGGAATCTATTAAATTCCTGGGAACAAACGGCGGTGGCTTCTACGGTGCAGATTCGTCATATCCTTTCGAAAATCCAGGACCCGTGTCTAATTATCTTGAACTCATAACTGAAGCAATCATACCGTTCGGCCTGATATTCTCATTCGGCCACATGATACGGAATCCGAAACAGGCAAGAGTGCTGGTTGCCGTAACGATGTCAATCCTCATTATTGCAATCGGCCTTTCGCTCTATGCGGAATACCTTCCGAATCACCTTCTCAGCACACTTCCGATAAGCCAGACTTCAGGCAACTGGGCAGGCAAGGACACGCGCTTTTCAATTACAGAATCGACCTTCAGCCTGATTCTCAACACATACACTATGACAGGTGGCCCCAATGTCAATATAAACCAGATGAATCCGCTTTCCATCGGCGTAGCACTTTTCGGCATGGATCTTCAGGGAACTCCTGGCGGAGTAGGCACCGGACTCATCACGCTGCTGATTTACATGATGCTTGCCGTGTTTATCTCCGGCCTCATGGTGGGAAGAACGCCTGAGTTCATAGGCAAAAAAATTTCAACAGGCGTAATGAGGTATGCTGTCATTTTTGTGTTGTTGCATCCGGTACTTATTCTCATTCCAACAGCAATAGCGATACTTTCCGGTTTTTCCAGATTCATTTTTTTGCCGCCAAATGAAGCGTTCACCGCCCTCCTCTATGAATTCACCTCAGCCGCTGCAAACAACGGATCGGCCATGGGAGGAGTTGTTGTTGCCCAGAATTCGGCCTTTTTCTATATTGCGGAAGCGGTTGTGATGATAATAGGCAGATATGTGCCTATCGCAATAGCGCTTTCAATAGGCGGGGTTCTCTCATCGACCAAGACAGCGTCCCAGACGAAAACGATCATGATGACCGATGATCCTGTTTTCGGGATTTTTCTGTTCGGCTTCATAATAGTGCTTAGCGCCCTACTCTTCCTGCCTGTGCTGGTTCTCGGTCCGCTAGCAGGATTCCTGGGGGGATAACTGCGGAAGAAAACAGCGAAATGAGAAAGCTACGGAGGAGCTTCCTGTCCAATGCTCTGACTGGATCACTGAGAGGTTTTGATCCGAGAATTGCTTTCAAAAATCCGGTAATGTTTGTTGTCTACATCAGCACGATATTTGTGGCGATGATAACTTTCCTTCCCGGCCTGTTCAGCGGTATGATTGGGAAAGGGTATGGATTTTCATACTACCTTGCTATCCTGCTTATTTTGATCGCGACCCTGTGGTTTGCGAATTTTTCGGAGTCTTTTGCTGATGCACAGGGAAAGGCAAATGCAGAGTCACTCAAGAGCCTAAGAACCGAAATCAAGACAAGAAGGATAGACAGTGCAGGAAAGCCGGAACTCGTGAACAACAATGAACTCAGGAAAGGAGATATTGTTCTGCTGAACGAGGGGGACACGGTTCCAATAGACGGCCAGATCATTGAGGGGGCACTCGTTGTCAACGAGTCAATGATGACGGGTGAATCCGAAGCTCAGGTGAAGGAAACCGGAGGCGACAAAGATTCTGTTCTTGGCGGCACAACAGTTATATCCGGCCAGGCAAAGGTCAAGGTGAGCAACGATCCCGGCCATACATTCCTGGATCAGATGATTGCTCTTGTGGAAGGTGCAAACAGACAGAAGACACAGAATGAGATTGCACTGTCGCAGCTGCTTGTGGCCCTGAGTCTTGTTCTTGTAATTGTAATAGCAACGATAATACCGGTGGCGCAGTTCTTCAAATTCACAGTCGACATGGGTGCGCTCGTCGCACTACTTGTATGTCTCCTTCCGACAACGATAGGTGCGCTGCTGCCTGCAATAAGAATTGCCGGAGTCAACAGGGTTATTCGATACAATGTCATTGCGAAGTCGGGAAAGGCTGTTGAAACATCCGGCGATGTTGACGTTCTGCTGCTTGACAAGACCGGAACAATAACTATAGGAAACAGGGTCGCGACCAGAATAGTGCCCGCTCCAGGCAAGGACGAGGCCAGCATACTGAATCTTGCATATCTGTCATCTGCAATTGACAATACGCCCGAAGGCGTTTCGACAATGAAACTGGCTTATGCCCGGGGAGCGAGAGTCGACAAGGATATAATATCGAGGATAAGACCGGTGAGATTCACTGCAGAAACAAGAATGAGTGGAGCCGATATCGATCAGGACAGAATAAGAAAAGGCTCTGCCGACGCAATGGAAAAGAGCGGCGTGATAATTCCTGAGACGATCAGGAAAGAAATCCATGCCGCTGCTCTTGAAGGTTCGACTCCGCTTGTTCTCGCGCTTAATAACGAGGTTCAGGGGCTGATTGTCCTTCAGGATTTGATTAAGCCCGGTATCGATTCCAGAATTCAGGAGCTGAAGAACATGGGGATAAGGACAATCATGGTCACGGGAGATAATTTCCTCACCGCACAGACAATCGCGAAGAAGGCGGGTGTAGACGAATTCAGAGCGGAAGCAAAACCGCAGGACAAAATGGAGATCATTGTCAGGGAGCAGTCCAGGGGTCACCTGATAGCCATGACAGGCGATGGCTCAAACGATGCGCCAGCGCTGGCACAGGCCGACGTTGGCCTGGCAATGAACTCAGGAACCGCTGTAGCAAAGGATGCCGCAAACATGGTCGACCTTGACTCCGATCCGACCAAACTCATCGAGATCGTTGCGCTTGGCAAGCAGCTTCTGATTACACGGGGGGCGCTGACCACATTCAGCGTTACCAACGATGTAGCGAAATACTTTGCCATAATACCAGCAATGTTTGTTGCCTTCCTTCCATCGCTTGCTGCAGTGAATATACTTGGAATACAATCCCCTCAGATAGCAATACTTTCCACACTGTTGTTCAACGCTATTGTGATCCCGCTGTTGATACCGATAGCAATGAGAGGGGTACGATTCGAGGCGACAGGGCCAGTCGCGCTGTTAAGGAGAAACATAGTACTTTATGGCGGCGGTGGCCTGATCTCCGCATTTATAGGAATTAAACTCATATCCATACTGATGGGGTTGATAATTCATGTCTGATGCTCATTTCAGGCATCTGAGGCCGGTTCTAGTGCTGACGCTGCTTTCCTTCATCCTGTGCGGTTTCGCATATCCGGCTTTTGTTGCAGGTGCGGGAGAAGCTCTCGGCCTGGGCTGGCAGGAGAATGGAAGCCTCATCAGTGTTAACGGGACAGTGGTGGGTTCGGAACTGATAGGCCAAAATTTCAGCTCGCCGATGTACTTCTGGCCCAGAGTATCTTCGGTAAATTACAATTCGCTTAACGGTTCAGGCGGACAGGCAATTGGGATCGCGACACTGGAATTTTACAATCAGACGCTCAATTATACCACATATCTTATCCAGACAGGCCATCTCAAACCAGGACAGAAGGTCCCGGCAAACGGTGTTGAGCCAAGCGCTTCTGGTTTCGATCCGGACATAACTGTCAGCTTTGCACTGTTCCAGATTCCGAGGGTACATTTCAACACAAATCTGAGCGTTTCTCTACTTGATTCGCTTGTGACCAGATACACAGTTCATCCGTTCCTCGGATTCATAGGAAGCACCTATGTGAACGTCGTCCTTTTAGATCTTGCACTTCATTCCATACTGCTGAAGGACGGATTGATTCGATAAAATTCTGCATTGCTTAATTCTATCATGGGTAAAAATTAAATTAAACAAATAATATAAGGTAGCATACACATGGATGCACAGAGCGAAGATACGGAAGAAGAGCGGAAGGATGCAACCCCCCAGTACGGACGCATTCTCATTCCTGCAGATTCGAAAGAGATAGTCGAGCTGATCATACCGTTTGCAATGAGATTTCTGAGGAGAGGGGGGGAAATTGTTACAATACATGTCATTGATTCGTCGCACCCGCTGGAGATCATTGGGCAATGGAAAAGAGGAACCAGAATTTCGCTTGCCGCAGTGGAAACAGGTTACAGAAATCAAGTGAAAGTGATTCCTAAAGTTGTCAACCACAGATCGATTGCCGGAGGGATACTGGAGGAGATCAGGAAAGAGAACTATGACCTGCTGCTTTTTGTCATAAAGCCTCATCCTGGAAAGAGGAATTTCAGATTAGGGAGCAAAACAAGAAGCATCGCGAAGAATTCGGTAGTGGACATTATGATGGTCACCCAGCTGACGCTTCTTATGGACAGCAGGCAGGCAAGAAAAATACTTGCAGTAACCAGCGAATGGAGCAACAGGAGGACGGTAATCGCGATTGCAAAAGCGCTCTCCCGGGGAATTGGAAACGGTTCAATTTCGGAGCTCCACATTTCGTCATCGCGGAATGATAGTGCGGCGGCACCGGCAGACTTTTCCGCCGGCGTAATGAACGTGACACGCAGAGGTAGCCCTGCGGAGCTCATAATCAATGAAGTCTCGAAGGGGAAATTTTCCGTACTTGTCCTTTCCTCAAGACTCTCGACATCAGCTCTGCCATTCTATCATGGAAGCCTCTTTGAACACATTATCAGGGAATCTCCGTGTCCTGTGGTAATATACAGGGGAGCAAGATGACGACAAATCGTCTCATTCCGCCTCAAAAACCAGCCGCCCGCCGACATAACTCCTCATAACCATGCTGTTCCGGAGCAAGGCATCTATGTCTTTCTCCATCATCATAATAAAGTCCCCGTAACCTCCGGGCTCAAGAGACCCTATTATGCCCGATTCATTGCTTGCTTTGCCTGACCATGCAGTATACATCTTGATTGCATCGATGGTATCAACAGCTTCCGAAGAAGTGATGGCTGACATCTCAACACCCGCGTGCTTCCCCCTGTCTGTCGCTGACAGTATGCCTGTCCACGGATCCAGGGGTTCCACCGGAGAATCGCTGGAACCTACCGGTTCCAGGCCCTTCTCTGCAAATGTTCTGAAAAGATAGCAGTGTTTGGCTCGATCTCCCAGTCTTGCCGGCAGCCACCAGTCGCCGACGAGAAAATGTGGCTGCACAACAAGCAGCGGCCTGAACTCGGATAACCTTTTCACTATTTCCGGGGGAGTGAGAGCCAGATGTTCTATTCTCAACCTGTTGCCGGGGATCTGCGCATTCGACGCCGCTTTCAGAACGTTTGCTATTGCCCTGTCCCCGATTGCATGAACCGCAGCCATTTTTCCTGCAGCGGCTGCCTTCCGTAATTCCTCAGTCAAGTCGCCGACATCCATCAGGCACAATCCCGATGTGTTGCTGTCCTCGTACGGTTTGGACAGAAGGGCTGTTCTACCGCCAAAACTGCCGTCTGCGAACAGCTTTACGCCCGCAACCCTGAACATGTCATCCTCAGGAATTGCACCGGAAGCAAGATAATCGGAAAATGTACTCTTCGAAAGGAAAAGTCTCAGTCGGCATTTCATTCTTTTTGATGAAACGAGTTCAATGCACCTCTGCAATTCAAGCGAGTCACAATCCAGAGACATCAGTGTTGTGATGCCCCTCGAAATGGCATAATCGGCGGCGAGACACATAGCGTCGGCTGCAATAGACTGAAGGAGACTGCTTCTGTAACCGAGGAGATAATCTATTGCCCTGTCAATGAGTATGCCGTTCATTCTTCCGGAGGAGTCGTGACCGACAATTCCTCCGTCCACATCCTCTGCGTCTTCCAGACCGAGTCTTTCTATAACAAATGAGTTAACAGAAACAACATGATGGCAGAACCTGAAAAGCATTACCGGGGCATCGGTGGATATCCTGTCCAGGTCCTTCCTTTCGGGAAGCCTGCGCTCACTGAAATTTTCCTCATCCCATCCTCCTGACACGAGAAACGGCATTTTTCCGCATTTGTTCCTGAGATCCGACACCATTGATTCGATGCTTGCATATCCTTTCAGTGTGCCCATCATCATCTCTGTCCCGGTTTCAAGCAGGTGCATGTGACTGTCGGTAAGGCCCGGAAGTACGATCCTCCCCTGTGCATCCAGTCGTTCAATTCCCTGTCCTGCGGACTTTTCCGTTATTTCACCCGAAGAGCCTGCGTATACCACCCGACCATCTGATATCAGTATTGATTCGACGAATCTGTGCCCGGTAAAAATTCTTCCATTGAATACCAGGATGCTGCCGTTATCACGGCTCATACACCGCATCTCCCAAAACATGCAAGTAAAGCTCAATATGCGCTGTAATGAATGTCATGGTCCACAAGCGTCAATCCACTGCCTTTTTCTACACTGCCAATCTCAAATGCCGACACACCGTTCTTCTTCAGTCTCTTAATCACCTTTTCACAGGAATCTTCCCTGCATACGACCATGAATCCCACACCCATATTGAAGGTTTGAAACATCTCGCGATCAGACACTTTTCCAGCTTCTGCAATAAGACTAAAAATCTCAGGAATACGTGGAAGAGAATCTATTCGAAAGTGAAGACTGTCATTGAGCCTTATAATATTTCTCATCCCCCCGCCGGTTATGTTGGCGAGACCCGTAATGCCTCCCGATCGGAGCGCATCGAGCACCCCCCTGACGTAAATCCTTGTCGGAGACATTATTATTTCCGCCAGTGTCTTGTTTCCAATTTTTGCATCAAGGTCCAGTAAGCCGTCCTCCAGAAGCCGGCGAACAAGGGTAAAACCGTTTGAATGGAGACCGGAACTCGAGAGTCCGATTATTTTATCTCCGGGCATGATTGTATTCCCGGTAATCATTTTCTTTTTCTCCACGATACCGAGGCAACTTCCAGACAGATCGACTTCATTGAGCATATCGGTGAGGATTGCGACCTCGCCCCCGACAACGGTTACGTTGGCTCTGGCTGCTCCCCTGTTCAGTCCTTTTCCTATCGCCGAAGCGATCTCCATTTCAATCTTTGGTGTTGCGATATAATCGACAACAGCAATCGGTTCCGCACCGATGCATATTGTATCGTTTACATTCATGGCTATGCAGTCTATTCCTACGGTATCCCACTTGTTTAGTTTCCTTGCGATGAGCATTTTTGATCCGACGCCGTCGGTTGAAAGAGTGAGCAGTCTGGATCCAATGCGTATTGCTGAGGTGAAGTGCCCCACACCAATTTCAGGACGGAATGTCCTTCTGCTGAACCTGAGTTCCTTCACAACCGTGCGGATGAAACTGCTTTTGATATCGATGTCAACACCTGAGGACGCATAGGTAAGTCCTTCAGTTTGCATGGCTGCGTCATCTGTCAATTCCGATAAAGACTTTTGCCGTGGTCAGTACAAAGCAGTTATTTAGCCCCTGTCAATCTACTCTTGATATCGAGTGGACAGCAAAGGGTAATTAGCAGCAGGAAACTTCAATACCATATGTGCTTATGTAGGGTCAAATGAAGTTGGCGGATTGGGCGCGGGAACAAGGCATAGATTACAAGACGGCCTGTCGTTGGTTCCGTGCAGGGCAATTGCCCGTAAGGTCTGAACAGATGCCAACTGGAACCATTCCCGTCTATCCCACTCCGAAGAATGAAGGTGGTGTTGCCTTGTATGCAGGAGTCTCTTCACATGACCAGCG